>SLTF01000418.1 GCA_007130025.1 Spirochaetales bacterium
AGGGGGTGATCAACCTCCGGGGCGCCGTAGTCCCGGTGGTTGACCTGCGCTCCAAATTCGGTATGCCGGAGATTGAGAAGACCATCGCTACTTCGATCATTGTGATCGAGGTTTCGGTTGCCAAAGAGATGGTGGTGCTGGGCATGATCGCCGATTCGGTTCAGGAGGTGATCAGCCTTGATCCCGGGGACATCGAACCGCCGCCCCGCCTTGGCACCAAGGTTGATACCCAGTTCATCCAGGGTATCGGCAAGCAGGACGACCGCTTTATCATCGTTCTGGCAATCGATCGCGTCTTCAGCGACGCCGAGATTGCCGACGTAGCCGGATCACAACGCAAGGACTCGTAACGCCATGGCACGCGAAGCAAATAGCGACCTCCTCTCGGTTGGCCGGCAGATGTCCGTCTTTGACACGGGGCGGTTTCCCTGCGGCAGGGTTCTCTCGCACCGTGTCTATCCCAATGGCATTGGCGTAGACCTCGAACACGGCCGTATGCGGCTGGACTGGTACCAGAGCGGAATCGTGCGCCGGCGGATCGAGCGACTCGAACCGGGAACCGATCATCGGTCGTGGGCGGTGGTTGGCCGGCCCGAGCCGGTTCCAATCAACGCGGCAGTCACCGATCCAACCCTGATCCGCGTCGACGGACCGATACCCGCCCTCATCGACCGGGCAACCGGCGCGGTGACGCTCGGCGGGGGCGCGTCTCACGGAAGCGCGCAGCGCGTGGCCGACGTGGATAACGGATTTGTCTGGAGCAGGGGCGGCATTGGTCTGGTGACCGCCCGAGACGAAGCCGATGCGGTCTACGGCCTGGGCGAGAAGACCGGATTTCTCGAAAAGAGCGGGCGCCTCTACCAGATGTGGAACAGCGACGAGCCGCAGCATCTGCCTACCCGCGATCCGCTCTACCAGTCGATTCCCTTCTTTATTCATGTTGGTCCCGAAGGGGCGGTTGGCCACTTCATCGATGCACCCGAGAGCTCATGGTTTGACCTTCGCAACCTGCGAACGATCGCGGTCACCGTGGAGCAGCAGTGGGTCGATAGCTGGTACCTCTTCGCCGACAGCGTGGCTGGTGTCATCGAGCGCTATACCGACCTCACTGGACGGATGGAGCTTCCGCCGCTGTGGGCGCTGGGATTCCAACAGAGCCGCTACTCCTACGAGACCGCCGCACGGGTACGCGAGGTGGCCGCCGAGCTGCGCAACCGCGCCATTCCCTGCGACGTTCTCCATCTGGACATCCACTATATGCGCGGATACCGGGTCTTTACGTGGGATCCGGAGCGCTTTGGCGATCCCACCGCGCTCATCGGAGATCTGCGCGAGCAGGGCTTTCGCGTGGTGACCATCGTCGATCCGGGAGTAAAGGTTGATGCAGACTACCCGGTCTATACCGAGGGAATTCGCGACGGTCACTTTGTGCGAAGCGGCGACGGTTCGGTCTACGTGGGCAAGGTGTGGCCGGGTGACGCGGTGTTCCCGGATTTCTCCCGAACCGTCACGCGCTCGTTCTGGGCGGCGAAGCACCGCGAGCTGTTCTCGGCGGGCGTCGCCGGCATCTGGAACGATATGAACGAACCGGCCGACTTCACCGGCGATATGCACGACCGGCCACAGTTTACCCCGCCGTCGGACACGTGGGTCGATAACGACGGGCGGCCACAGTCGCTTGACCGGTTTCACAATCTCTACGGGCTTGCGATGTGCATGGCAACGCGTGAAGCCTTCGAAACCCAGCGTCCCGGCGAACGCGCCTTTGTGCTTACCCGCGCGGGCTATGCGGGCATCCAGCGATACGCCGCGGTCTGGACCGGAGACAACCACAGCTGGTGGGAACATCTGGCGGCGTCCATCCCCATGCTGCTCAACCTCGGACTCTCCGGCGTGCCCTTTGTGGGAGCGGACGCCGGCGGATTCCAGGACAACGCTTCCGGCGAGCTCTACGCACGGTGGATGCAGTGCGCGGCGCTGATGCCGTTCTTTCGCGCACACAGCGTGATCGGCAGCGCCAACCACGAGCCGTGGTCGTTTGGCGCGCGGGCAGAGGCGGTGGCGCGTGCCGCGGTGGAGTTGCGCTACTCGCTCATTCCCTACCTCTACGCACTCTTCACCGAGGCAGCGCGGACCGGTCTGCCGGTCATGCGGCCTCTGGTACTTCACTTTGGATCCGATCCGCGGGTGCGCAATCTCAACGACCAGTTCATGCTCGGGCCGTCGCTGATGGCTGCTCCCGTGGTGCAGCCGGGTGTCGAGTGTCGAAGCGTCTATCTTCCCGAGGGAGGCTGGTGCGATTTTCACACCGGAGAGCACTATCAGGGGCCGATGGACATCGCCGTTCCGGCGCCCCTCGAGCGCATCCCGCTCTTCGTGCGAACCCCGGCCATCATCCCCCGCTGCACGGTGGCACAATCGCTGGACGCATCGGCCGTCTCCGGCTCGCTCTCTCTGGACCTCTACCCCGGCCCGGCCAACAGCGTTGTCCAGTTTCGGCTGCAGGAGGACGACGGCATCTCAACCGACTACCGCAACGGAACCTACGATCTGACCGAGCTCACGCTGCGCTCTCCCGATGACGGCTGGGTACTGGAGGCAGCTCCCCTCCACCGGGGGCTGATCGACCGCCGCTCAGAGCTCCCCGTTCGCGTTCCTGGGGCGTCGTCATCCACGCACATCGCCTGGGGCCGCAACCCGACGTCGCTCAGAGGGTGAGCCCCCAGAACGCCACGAACAGCATCGCGGCGGTAACCAGAAGCCCCGACAGGGCATTCACCACGTCGTTGTTGAACCCGCGGACTCCGCGCACCAGGCGGTTTGGTGCACCGCCGGTATGGGGGCGCTCGGTGAGTTCGCCGGTATCACGATCCGCATAGTGTGCCTGCACCGTCGCGCCGAGCACGCTGTCGATGAACGAGCCCGCCACCCCCGCAGCGGTGATCGCCGCTGCCAGAACCATCACGCCGCCGGCACCACCAACGGCTCCCGCGCCCTCCGCGCCGCCCGCATCGCCGCCAATCGCGTGACGCAGCACCCAGCCGGCCACAAAGGTGGCGGCGATCACCGCTGCACCGGCCGCTGCCGCCGCGCTGCCCAGCACCGAAACACCACCCGAGGTCCCCGGCGGCAGCGGCCGCCCCGTCAGGACCGATACCGGTGGGCGGCGGCTGAGAAACCCGATCTCGCTTGCCAGGGTGTCCGCCGCTGCCGCAGCGAAGGCGGCCGCACACGCGATCGCGAAGGCCGGGTGGCCGCTGATCCCGTAGCCAAGGGCGGCGGCCAGGCCCGGCCCGCCGTTGGCCACTACCTGCCAACCGTCACGACTGCTACCCTTCTCGTGCAATCGGTCCAGCACCATTTTGCGGCGTGCGCCGATGCGGCTCGCGACGCTCCCCGCCACAAAGAAGACCATCAGCAGCGCCCAGAGCCGGAAACCGCCGAAGAGGTAGATTCCCCCGGCCACCACAAACCCGGTAACCGCGCCTGAGCGCGACACCGACCCGCGGTACCAGGCGCCCACCGCCGCACCGGCATTCAGAATCAGCGCGGGAACCACGCGAACCCAGAAGAGGCTCACGCGAACACCGCCAGAAAGAAGCAGGCGGTGCCAATGGGCACCGTGAGGTTATCCAGACCAAAGGGGGTTGCAAGCTCAAGAGCGGTCGCGACGAGCGCCGTGCTCACCGCCGACAGGAGCAGAAACCCGGGATCGCCGCCTCGCGCGTGAAAGAGCGCAACCCAGATCGCTACCACGCAGGTCGATACCACACCCATGGTCAGCGTCCCGGCTACGCTTTTGCTGCCGCCAAAAAAAGGAATTCGCCGCCGGCCCAGCCGCGTGCCAAGGATCGAGGCGAGTCCGTCTCCGTAGCCCATCACCAGCACGCCAATGCCACCAACGTACTTCGGCATGGGACCGGAAAAACTCATCAACACCAGGACGATGAGACTGATCGGGAAGTAGATCGTCCCGAGGTTCTTCTGGTGGTTTGGCTCTTCCATGGCCGACAAGAGGTGGTAGCGGTAGACCAGCGTGTTAATGAGCACAAAGCTCACCGGGCCCACCAGGGCGAAGCCCACCGACGTGTGAAACCGTATGGCAATCAGCCACCAGTGCGAAACTCCCACGTGGATCAGTTTCCGCGCCACCGTGGCATCCACCAGATGTGCGGACAGCAGAAGCTGTGATCCGGCGATAATCGCAGGGATCGCAAGGTAGGCAATCAACAACCCGATGAGATCGGACACGTTCTGGTCTCCTTCTGGCGGTCTGCAACCGCGCTCTACTATACCGGGACTCCATTCCTGCCGCAACGAATCGCCGGCAAAAGCTGCTCCGCACGGGGTGTTCCGTGGTACAATTCTGCTCCAGGAGGACACCGTGAAGTACGAAATTGTCGGAACAACGATGCCGATGGTCACCATCACCCTTTCTCTCGGAGAGGTGGTGCAGTGTCAGGCCGGTGCGATGAAATGGATGGACAGCGACATCGACATGAAGACCAAGATGCAGGGTGGACTTGGTGGTCTGGTCAAGCGGTCGATGATGGGCGAATCGGGATTTCTCAACAACTACGAGGCACGAATCGACGGTGCGCGGATTGCGTTCGGGCATACCTTCCCCGGGAAGATCATGCCGGTGCGCGTCGAAGAGGTCGACATGATCTGCCAGAAGCGCTCTTTTCTGTGCTCCGAACTCTCGGTTGAGCTGGACATCGCCTTCCAGAAACGGCTCGGAACCGGCTTCTTCGGCGGTGAGGGCTTTGTCATGCAGCGGTTGCGTGGCAGCGGAATGGCCTTCGTGGAGATTGACGGCGAGGTGATTGAGATGGAGCTTGCCGTCGGACAGTCGATCAAGGTTGAAACCGGCGCCGTCGCGATGTTCCAGGAGAGCGTGAACATGGATATCCAGATGGTGAAGGGCATTGGCAATATGCTCTTCGGTGGGGAAGGGCTCTTCCTTACCACGCTCACTGGACCGGGCAAGGTATGGCTGCAGACGATGTCAATTCAGTCTCTCGCCCGCGAGGTCTACCCCTACCTGCCCTCAGCGAAGAGCAAGTAGGATGGCTTCCGGCGCTCACGCGGCGTCCGGTTCCCTGGCCCCCCAGCCGAAAGAGCTGGTGGGGCAGGGGGGCCGGGTGCTGCACGGGTACTCCATCAACGCGCCCAACCCGGGTTTTCTGGTGGTGGCTGTGCACGGCATGGCCGAGCACAGCGCGCGCTACGAGATCACGGGCCGCGCCGTCGCCGAGGCGGGCGGCGCGTTCTGGGCGTACGATCAACGGGGCCACGGCCCCGGCGCTCAGGCGGACGGGTCGCTGGGCCATGTGGCTGATCGTGACGGGTTTACCCTTCTGACGCAGGATCTGTTCTGCGTCATCGACCAGGCGCGCGCGGCGTGTCCGGGCGTTCCGGCCTTTGTGCTCGCGCAGAGCATGGGCTCGCTGGTGGTACGCGATTACCTGCATCGCTACCCGGATCACGCGGCTCGTCTTGCCGGCTGCGTATTCTCGGGCACCGTTGGGCACCCCGGTCTGCGCGGTGTGGTGGGGCTCTGGTACGCGCGGGCGCTCGCCCGGATCCGCGGCAGACGCACGCCGGCGCCGGATCTGGATGCCATGGTCTTTGGCGCGTACGGCGCACGGTTTCGGCCTCCGCGCACCCGCTTTGACTGGCTCTCGCGAGATCCCGCCGCGGTGGACGCCTACGTGGCAGATCCGCTCTGCGGGTTTGTCTGTTCGACCGGATTCTTCGTCGATCTCGCCGAGGCGACGCTTCGAGTCAACGGCCGCGGAGCCGCCCGGCGGACGCCGAAATCGGTGCCGGTACTGGTTATCTCGGGCACGCGGGATCCGGTGGGCGGGTTTGGCACGCCGGTTCGCCGGGTCGCGGCACGGTACCGCAGCGCCGGGTGCGCACTCTGGCGCTGTGTACTCTACCCGGATGCGCGCCACGAACTCTACCACGAGACCAACGCCGATGAGGTCCGTCGTGACGTGGTGTCATGGATGCAGGAACAGCACAACAGGTCGGATATTTCCTGATCGCTGTGATACACTCCGGCCCAACGGAGGAAGTTTTCGTGAATAAAACGGTTTCGGCGGTTGCGCTCTGTGCGGTTGCGGGTCTCATCATTGGATATCTGGTTTTTGGACGGGTTGCCGGTTCCTACGTGTCGTTGCAAGCCCTGCTCACTCCCGCCCAGAGCGGTCTTGCGCGGTTTGGCCGGTCGATAGCGCGAGTTCCGGAAATCCGGCGCAACATCCTCCTCTCCGGCGCCGCC
>SLTF01000142.1 GCA_007130025.1 Spirochaetales bacterium
AGCCCGACCAGAACCCGGTAGCAAGACCTGCGGCAAACGCCACTCCCCGTGCGGAGATTTCTTCGATCTCACCCACGTGCACCGGCACGGCCAGGATATCGGCGAGAAACTGCATCAGAAAGCGGTTGGCCGTTGGGCCTCCGTCGACGCGCAGGGCCGGAAGCTTCACGCCGCCGCCGGTGGTCATCGTGGCAATTACGTCGTGCACCTGAAAGGCGATGCTCTCAAGCGCGGCGCGGATGATGTGATCGGCGGTAGAGCTGCGGGCAAGACCACTGATGGTGGCTCGGATGCCGTGAACCCAGTGAGGGGCACCCAGGCCGGAGAATGCGGGCACCACGTACACTCCGCCGTTGTCCTGCAGCGCAGAAGCGCGCTTCTCTGCATCGGGGTAGCTGGAAAACAGACCGAGTTGATCGCGCACCCAGCGCACGGTGTCACCGGTGGAGTGGATGTTGCCTTCGTATACGTACGAGACGGTCTCGTTCACACCCCACGCGATGGAGGAGACGATGCCGGTCGGCGGGATGAGCATACGCGGCCCCACGTTCATCATCACCGACGAGCCGGTGCCGAAAGTGGTCTTCGCGTCGCCAACGGCGAATCCCGCGTGACCAAAGAGGGCCGCGTGGGAGTCGCCCATGACCCCGTAGATGGGGATCTCTACCGACGAATCCCCAATGGTGGTGATGCCGAAGGACTGATCGGCAAACCGGACTTCGGGCAGCTGCACGTTGGTCGAATGGAATATCGAACGAAGTTCCTCGTCCCACTCGCAGGTTTCGATGTTGTAGAGCAGGGTGCGACTGGCGTTGGAGTGATCGGTGGCAAACACCGTCCGACCGGTCAGATTCCAGATGACCCAGGTATCCATGGTGCCGGCCATCAGCGTATCGGCGGCAGCGGCACGTTTACACTCGGCGCTGTTGTCCATCAGCCACTGCAGTTTGCTTGCCGAGAAGTAGGTGTCCACAACCAGGCCGGTCTTGTTCTGAATAGCGGCTGCCTCACCGCCCGCCAGGAGCTCCCGACAACGTTCCGTGCCGCGCTCGTCCTGCCACACCAGGGCGCGGTGAACCGGGATCCCCGTGACGGAGTCCCACGCGACAACGGTCTCGCGTTGGTTGGTCACCGCCACCGCGGCAACCTGGTCGGGCGCCACGCCGGCGGTGTCGAGCACATCGGAGAGCGCCGCGCGAGTGTTTGCGATAATCTCGAGTGCATCGTGCTCGACCCAACCGGGCTGCGGATAGTACTGCCGGTGCTCGATGGTGACCCGCCCGACAATACGCGCTTCGCGGTCGAAGAGGCACGCTTTGGTGGCGGAGGTACTCTGGTCGATGGCTACGATGTAGTCGGTGCTCATCGGCGGGCTCCATGGGCAGAGACTGATTCCAGGAGGCGCATCGCATTCTCCGCAATTTTGTCGGCACGAATTCCCACAAAATCGAACAGCTCGCTGGAGTCTCCGGCGGGCATGAACTCATCGGGAAACCCGATGATTGCCATGGGCATGGGTCGATTGGTGGCGAGCAGCTCGGCCACCGCGCCACCCAATCCGCCGTAGACGCTGTGCTCCTCTACGGTGAGAACGACGCGGGCGCCGGCGCACACGTCAAGGATGGTCTCGCGATCGAGGGGCTTCACCGAGTGAACGTCAACGACCGAACAGGAGACTCCCTGTTCTTCGAGGAGCCTCGCGGCGCCGACCGCATGGGAGAGCGCCTCTCCGCAGGCAAGAATGGCGCATTCGTTGCCTTCCGCGAGCACGTTGGCCTTTCCCAGTTCAAACCGGCACGTACCCGGCTCGTACACATCGGGAACTGCGCCTCGACCCATCCGGACGTAGGCCGGTCCGTGGTGAGCAGCGAGCGCTCGAGTAGCCGCGACCGTCTCTTCGTAGTCGGCGGGAAGCACCACGGCGAGGTTTGGCACGGCGCGATAGAGGCCGATGTCATGCAGGGAATGGTGGGTGCTGCCGAGGGCGCCGTAGCTGACGCCGCCGCTTACTCCCAAAACCGTGACGTTTGCATTCGCGTACGCGATGTCGTTCTTCACCTGTTCCACCGCGCGGGCTGAATAGAAACAGGCAGGACCACAGAGAAAGACGTTCTTCCCCGACAGCGCCAGCCCCGCGGCGATTCCGGTCGCGTTCTGCTCTGCAATGCCCGTCTCTACAAACTGCCCGGGGTAGTCGCGCGCGAAGTCCCCCAGCGTCACGGAACCGCGCGCGTCCGAGGTGACCGCGTAGACTAAGGGATCGGTTGCGGCAATCTCGGCGAGGGTGCGCGTGAAGGCGTGACGACAACTCAGACCGGATTGCGCACTCACTGATTGACCTCCGCGGTTTGGTAACCGAGTTCCTCAAGCGCCCTCTGCAGTTCCTCGGCCGAGGGCACCTTGTGGTGCCAGCTGGGGTTGTTTTCGATGAACGAGACGCCCTTTCCCTTCACGGTGTGGGCGACAACCATGATCGGGGTGTCTCCGTCTGTCGGAAGCGCGTCAAAAAGTTCAACCAGCTGTTCCATGTTGTTGCCATCGACCTCGAATACACGCCACCCAAAACTGCTCCATCGGTCGCGCAGCGAGGATATGGTCATCACATCGTCGACGGTGCCACTGATCTGAAGTTTGTTGTGGTCAATGATGCCGACGAGGTTTCCCAGGCGATAGTGAGACGCGGACATCGCCGCTTCCCAGACGCTGCCTTCGGCCTGTTCCCCGTCTCCCATGAGCACGAAGACGCGGGAGGGAAGCTGATCCCGTTGCGCCGCGATCGCCATCCCGACACCGATGGAAAGCCCATGGCCCAGGGCTCCCGTGGGTACCTCAACGCCGGGAACCTTGGGGGTTGGGTGGCCGTAGAGCATCGCGCCAAAGGTACCGTAATTCCACAGTTCCTCAAGCGGGATGAAGCCCGCTTCTGCCAGCACTGCGTAGAATCCCTCGGCGCTGTGGCCCTTGCTGAGGATGAAACGGTCGCGATCGGGAAGCTTTTCCAGCGGGGAGTACCGCATCGTGCGAAAAAACAGCGTTGTGAGAATGTCAACGGACGAAAGACTTCCACCGGTGTGACCCCCGCCGGCGGTATGGATTGACCGCAACAGGTTCACGCGGACGCGGCGGGTGATATCCTGTAGTTCCTGGATTGATTTCATGGACACTCCGTGTAGGCTCCATCCTACCGATGTCCAAGGAAAATGTCAAGAAAAAGAAAGTAAAAGAAAAATTAACGCGGTATTTCGGAAAGAGAGGGGTTACGAGTTCCCGCCTCACCCCTCAGCAACGATGACCGATACGCCAAAGTCGGTGATCATCCGGCGCTGTTCCGACGTGATCCCGTCATCGGTGATCAGATAGTCGACGTCGGACATCGGGCCAAGCGAGGCAAACGCGTGGCGGCCGATCTTGGTTGAATCGGCAACCAGGTAGACGGTCGTTGCGGCCTTGATCATCGCTCTCTTCACGGGAAGGTCCGACAACCCGGGGTAGGTCAACTCGAGATTGTTGGAAATGCCGCCGGTGGCCAGGAAGAGCTTGTCCACGTACATGTCACGCAGCGCGAGCTCGGCCTTGTCGCCGGTCAGCGACAGCGTCGGCGCCTTGAACTCACCCCCGGTGACCAGGAGATCAAACCCGTACTCGGCCCCAACGATGAGCGCAATGTTCAGGGCGTTGGTCACGACGGTAAGATTCTGTTTGCCGTGCAGCAGTTTTGCGATCTCGGTGACGGTTGAACCGGAATCCAGGATGAGCCGGTCACCATCGGCAATTGACTCGGCGGCCTTCTTCGCGATCAGCGCCTTTTTGTCCATGTTCTCGGTGTGCTGCAGGGAGAGTGTACGAACCTGCGTGGAGACCGAGCGCAGATAGGCTCCACCATGCTCCCGAACGATGTGTCCGTCCTGTTCCAGGCGTTCCAGATCCTGCCGCACGGTTGGTTCTGACACGCCAAAGGTCGCACTGAGAAAGGAAACGCGAGCGCTGCCCTCCTCTTGCAACAGTTCCAGGATCCGCATTCGACGCTCTTGTGCCAGCATGATGATCTCCAATCGAGGACGGTTTTGCAACTAATCGGAAGTATACGGCGCCTACGCGAAAATGAAAAGCGACCATCAGGCCCCGTTGTGCCGGGAATCGAGCCCGAGTATGATACTCAATGCTGGAGTTCAATCACAAACCACCGAGGTGCCCCATGACCGAAAACACCCGCCACATCGCGCAGGCCTTAGTTGGCCAACCCCTCCAGGAGGTGGCGCGATACTCCGCCGCCGATCTTCGTACCGGCACCCCGCACAGCGAGCGAAGCGGAGGTGTCACCGTTCGCACCGTACACGTCCCCGGAGACGCACCCGACGTACGCCGGCTGATGGTTGAGTGGCCGGACGGTCGGCTCGAGCTGCAGCCCACCAAGGGCCTCTCGATCGGTCCCTACCGCCACGGCGATTGGGAGCCGTTCTGGACTCCGGTGGTTCCGGCGCTCATTTCACCCGAGTCGGAGCAGCTATTGGGTGATGTGCTGGTGCACGGAAACCCGGTAGCCGCCCTGCGCTGGGTGGAGAACTTCTCCGGCTGCGTGGAACTTCTGGGTCTGTCGAACTGGGGCATGCCCGCTATTGACGAGGCCACCGGAACACCGCTGTCACTGCACGGTGAGGCGGCACGAATCCCCGTCGACGGCGCTGCGGTCGGTCTGGCAGGCTCCGTGGTCGTTGTAACCGGATCGTTCACCATGAACTCCCGCTGGTGGAGCGAACCCGACGACGGCTCCGTCTGGTACCTGCGCGGGACACCGGATTGGCGCATCGAGCGCACGGTGCTGATCGATACCGAAACTCCCCGTCTGCGCTTTGTGGACACGATCGAAAACATCGGCACCGAGACAGCGATTCCCGACTGGGGCTACCACGTTCAGCTGCGCGCCGAACCGGGCGCCGAGCTGATCATACCGGCTCGCTCCAGCGAGGAACGGTCGGGTGGGGCGACCCCGCCGACGGACTTCCGACGCTGGCGGCCGGACTCCGATCCGGCCGTTCGCGAGGAACGCGGATACGTGCACAAGGGCGTTCCACGGACGGCGGGGCCCTTTGATACCGACATCGTAACCGGAGCAGCCGTCTATCCGCAGGGCCCGGCCACGATCTTCACCATGCCCGCCTCGGCGTATACCCTGTCCTGGTTCTCGTGCGGCGGAAAGGACAGCCTGGAGTTCGCCCTGCCCGAATCTCCGCAGTCCAGCCTCTTGCCGGTTGCGTGGGACGGCATCGGGCCCGAAATCGGCGTGAGCGCCCTGGACCACGACGGCAACACCGATCCGGACATGGTACACCCGCCGCTCGAGCCCGGCCGGTCGACCCGGCTCAGTTTCTCGCTCGCTTCCGTCTCCGCCGACGACGCCCGTAGGGAGGTGCAATCATGAAGACGGTTCTCTGCTTTGGCGATTCCAACACGTGGGGTTTTGTCCCGGGAACCGGAGCTCGATACGCCCGCGAGGAGCGCTGGACCGGCCGCCTGCAGCACCTGTTGGGAGATGGGTACGCGGTGGTCGAAGAGGGGCAGAACGGGAGAACGACCGTTCACGACGATCCGGTGGATGGATTCAAGAACGGCATGACCTACCTGCTGCCCTGCCTGGAGAGCCACAAGCCGGTCGACCTGGTAGTACTGCTACTCGGAACCAACGACCTCAAGGCGCGGTTCTGCAAAAGCGCGATGGAGATCGCGAAGTCCGCCGGCAGGCTGGTTCGCGCAATCCGCACTTCCCAGTATGGGCCCGGAGACGGGCCTCCCCGGGTATTGCTGATAGCCCCGCCGCCGATCACCACCCTGACCGACTTCGCCGACGTGTTCGCCGGCTCCGTGGCGAAGTCGCAGCAGCTCGCCCGCTGGTACCGCACCGAGGCGGAACTGCACCGCGTGCCCTTTCTTGACGCCGGTACCGTCGTGCGGTCAAGCGACCTGGACGGAGTCCACTGGGACGCCGACCAGCTGCCGCTCTTTGCCACCGCGGTCGCGAACGGCGTTCTCGACATACTGCGTCAGTGAGACCTTCTGCGCCGATGCTGGTACAATCCGGCCAAGGAGTCCCCGAATGTCCACCCCCGCCCAGACACCAATTGATCCGATCGTCGTAGGAAACGACGCGTACGCACGCCTCGCGTCCTACTGCGCCGAACGCTACCCCGATCTGCCGGTCACCCTGATTGCCGACACCCGCACCGTTGCTGCCGCGGGCAACGAAGTGGCGCGTGTGCTCACGCGCGCGGGACGCAC
>SLTF01000046.1 GCA_007130025.1 Spirochaetales bacterium
AACTCATCATTTCCACCATCCTCGATCCCACGCACGGCGCCATCTCGGACATCTCCGAGGTGAAGGCCGTTGGTCATCGCGTGGTGCACGGGGGCGAAAAATTCGCCAAGTCGGTTCTGGTTACCGATGAGGTACTCGCCGCGTTCCGGGGAATTCAGGATCTGGCCCCGCTGCACAACCCGGCCAACATCATGGGGATTGAGGCCGCCCAGTCCGTGCTGCCGGACGTTCCCCACTGCGCCATCATGGACACCGCCTGGCACCAGACCATGCCCAAAAAGGCCTTCCTCTACGCCCTGCCCTACGACTGGTACCGCAAGTACGGCGTGCGGCGGTATGGCTTTCACGGAACGTCCTTTCTCTATACCGCGAAGCGCGCGGCGGTCCTGCTTGGAAAGGATCCCTTTCAGATCAATCTCATCATTGCGCACATCGGGAACGGGGCCAGCATCAACGCGGTTCGCAACGGCGTTTCGGTGGACACCTCCATGGGCCTCACCCCGCTGGAGGGCCTCATCATGGGTACCCGCAGCGGGGACATCGATCCGGCCATCCCGTTCTACATGGTGAACACCGCCGGCATGAAGGCCGACGACGTGGAGCGCGCGCTGAACAAGAGCAGCGGCGTCCTCGGCATCACCGAAAAGTACGTTGACCGCCGCGACATTGAGATTGCGGCCGAGGCCGGCGACGAGCAGGCCGCGCTTGCAATTGAGATGGAAGCGTACCGCATCCGCAAGTACATCGGCGCCTACGCCGCGGCCCTTGGCCGGGTGGATGCGGTGGTGTTCACCGCCGGTGTGGGCGAACGCGGCCCAACCATCCGCGAGAAGGCCACCGAAGGCCTCGAGTTCATGGGGATCAAGCTCGATAAGGCCCGCAACGCCGCGTCGCGCACCAAGAACGCGGAGACCATCATCTCCACCAGCGACTCTCCCACCAGAATCCTCGTCATCCCCACCGATGAAGAGCTGGTCATGACCGAGGACACCTACGCGATCATGCAGGGAACCTACGACGCGCATACCAGCTTCACCTACAGCTTTCAGACCGAGGACTACCAGAACAAGGAACGAAACGGCTGCATCGACCGCGACATCCAAAAGGTGGAGGGGCTCGGCGAAATCGTCCTTTCGGGAGATCGCGGAGTACGCGTCTCCGACCCCGAGTGTGAGTAACCGATGCTGTACCACGAGGAAGGCAGTACCGATACCAAACTGACACCCGATGAGCTTCGCCAGGCGGTGGCGCAGCTGCTTGACCGGTTTCCCGCTGCGCGCAAGGTCCTCGCTATCCCGCCGGACATAAGCCGGTTTCACTCTCAGGCCGGACTGCTTACCCGAATGGTGTACGATCATCTCGGAGAGCGGCTCGCCGCGGTGCTTCCCGCCATCGGCACCCACAGTCCGATGACCGATACGCAGATTGCCACGATGTTCACCGGCGTTCCGCGGTCGCTCTTTCGTGACCACAACTGGAAGCAGGACCTCACCACCCTGGGGACGGTGCCGTCCGACTTCGTGCACCACGTGTCCGAGGGCAGACTCGATTTCGAATGGCCCGCACAGGTCAACCGCCTGCTGACCCACGGCGGGATGGATCTCATCCTGTCAATCGGCCAGGTGGTTCCACACGAGGTCATCGGCATGGCCAACTACAACAAGAACGTCTTCGTGGGAACCGGCGGCCGCGACGGCATCAACAAGAGCCACTACCTTGGGGCGGTTTACGGCATGGAGCGCATCATGGGACGCGCCGACAGCCCGGTACGTGCCCTGCTCAACTACGCCTCCCGCGAGTTTGCCCGCGACCTGCCGATTATCTACGTTCTGACGGTGGTTGGCGCCGAACCCGACGGATCGCTCGCCGTGCGCGGCCTCTTCATTGGCGACGACGACGAATGTTTCTACCGCGCCGCTGAGCTTGCCGCCGCGGTCAATCTGACCCGCGTGGACACGGGACTCCGGAAGGTGGTCGCCTACATGGATCCCACCGAGTACAAGAGCACCTGGATCGGCAACAAGGCGATCTATCGCACCCGCATGGCGATTGCCGACGGCGGCGAGCTGGTGGTGCTGGCACCGGGGGTCGGAGAATTTGGCGAAGACCCGGAAAACGACCGCCTTATTCGCAAGTACGGCTATCGCGGATCAGAAGAGGTCATCTTCCTCGTGGCGCAACACCGGGAACTTGCCGAGAGCCTTGGCGCCGCGGCGCACCTGGTACACGGCGCCCCGGAGGGCCGCTTCTCCATCACCTACTGTCCCGGCACCCTCACCCGGGAGGAGATTGAAGGTGTCGGCTTTGCCTACGGGGACTACGCCGAGATGAGCCGCCGCTATGACCCCAAGAAGCTCAAGGACGGGTTCAACACCATGCCCGACGGCGAGGAGATCTTCTTCATCTCCAACCCGGCGCTTGGACTCTGGGTGCGGCGGGAACTCTTCAGCGATTAGGGCCAGCGACCGCGGGCGACTCCGCGGCCCGCCTGTCGACTTACGCCTGCGGTACGGGTGGCGCGATCGCGAACTCGATGCCCGCTTCCTGCAGCTTCTGATGAACGCTGGTCATCATGGAGTTGCGTACCGCCAGGAAGTCCTCTTTCACAAACCAGATGCCAAAGAGCACCTCGATTCCGTAGCGCCCGAAGGTGTTGATCACAAAGAGCGGCTCCGGTTCGTCGAGGCAGTTGGTGTTGCTGCGTGCGCAGTCGAGGAGGATCTCCTTCAGGAGCACGAGGTCGCTGCCGAACTTCACCACAAACTCCATGTTGTATCGGCGGATCGGGAAGCGGGTGATGTTGGTCACCTCGGTCTTGATCAGGGTTTCGTTGGGAAGGCGGATATACTGGTTGTCGAAGGTACGGATCTTGACCGAGAGCAGGTCGATCGTAAGTACCGTACCGGTGTAGGCCCCCACCCGAATCACGTCACCCACGGAGAACGACTTCTCCGAGATCAGAAACACCCCGCTGATCACGTTGGAGACGCTGGTCTGCGCGGCAAAACCAATGGCGATACCGGCGATACCCGCGGCACCCAGCAGGGCGGTGAGATTAAGACCAAACTGCGCAAGCACGATCATCCACGCGATGGTTACCCCGGAGTAGATGATTGTCTTTTTAATGATCATGAGGGTCTGCTGGGAGAAGCGCTTCTTGAAGACCTGAATGGTCACGAATGCGATGAAACGCACCACCAGCAACGTCACCACCAGCACGATGATGATGCGCGCCGCCACCCACAGGGTGTCGAGAGTAAACAGTGATCTCAGCTCTTCGGGCATCAGCAGATGCATGCGATCCCTCATCCGTAATTGCTTATGCGCTGGAAGAGCACGTAGCCGCGCTTCCACCAGCTTTCTTCGTGGCGCCGACGCGCGCGGGCAACAAGCTGCCCGTCCGGACGGCCCTTTCCTCGATCACTCGAGACGGCAAAGCTGACGTCATCGGCCGCGGCAACGGTTGTTATCTCGGAATTCGTGACCAGATTGTGCAACCAGTGGCTGTCTTCGGGACGGTAGAGGTTCAGCTGGTCTGACTGAATATAGAGCGCGTCGGTGCGGAACGGTTCGTTGCTCAGGTTTCGCACCCGGATGGGACAGAGCGCGTACACCGGATCAGCGCTCACTTCCGACGCGTGGGTCGAAAAGCCGGCGTGTACCGAGTAACAGAGGGTTCCCTGCATCGGCGAGCCAAACCAGCGCCGGTGAAGCCGCTGTGTTGGTACCTCAAAGAGGATCTGCGGCTTGTCCCCAATTGTTGACGCCGTGATCCAGACCGGTACGGGCGCAAACAGCTCCGCGGTGGTATGCGGCAGTACGGCGATTGCCTGCTCGCCCTTGATAACCGTGGCACGGTCAGGGGGCCGCACCGCGAACGCAACTCCCGTAGCCGGAGACGCAGACACCACCCTTGTCCAGACAAGGTCCTCCGGGGGAAGCGCATGAGGTGATGGTGTGTCCGTGAGAGGAAGCACGAGTTGGTCGGTGTGGGTCCATGCGTAGGACCACTCACCGACCGTCCGGCAGATCCACAGTGCAAGCGAGCCGATGGCCCAGTGGTAGACGACGCCGTCGTCCAGCTCCCACTGCGCGGAACGGTTCATGATGAACGCTTACGCTTCGGCGGGTGCGGCCTGTCGATCTTTCTTTGCCTGCCGCCGCTTGGCGTTGGCGAGGGTGGCCTTTGCCGACTTGGAAATCATGACCTTTTTCCCGTCGACCTCGTGTTCGTACAACAACTTAACGCCCGAGCGCTTGGTGATCGGGCAGGTGCCGCGTCCGGATTTGGTTTTTTCTTCGCGCAGATTGGAACCGCGGTGTGTCTTTCCCATGGAGTAGCTGTCTCCTATTCTGTGTATCCGTGCATGCGAATGCAGGACCCCCACTTTACCGAGAAACCGGGCGGCCCGTCAAGGGCCGCCCGGCGAGGCATCGATGGGCGCGGGGGAGGATCAGCGCTCCAGGATGAACTCTACTCGTCGGTTCTTCCAGACGTTCTGCCGGTCGCTGTGCGGAACCACGGGACGCGTCCCTCCGAGCCCTTCGATCCGCATGCGGTCGCGGTCGATGCCCAGAATGATCAGCGCCTGGCGCACCTCCTCGGCACGCGCCCGCGAGAGCGGTGCAAGCCGGCTTCGCTCTTCCTCGGCCCGCTGGGCCCGCTCCTGCGCGGTTGACTCCTGCCAGAAGACGTGGGCAGCGTGGCCCTCAATCAGAATCCGTCGGTCGGGATAACGGTCCAGAATCACCGCCAGCCGCCGCAGCGTTGCCAGGTTGCGGTCCAGATCTTCGCGGTCGACGTCGAAGAGGTCCGGCGTATTCGGCGCAAACTGGATGCTCGGGATGCGGATCCGCAGACGATCGCCCTCGCGCATGACCAGGATGTCGATCGGGATGGTTGCCGCCATCTCCGATTGGTTGCCACGGGTATCGCTGACGCGAAGCACCGCGGTGTAGTCCTCCGCCGACTGCACCAACTCGCCGGATGCCGAGAGTCCGTTCCAGGTGATGAATCGGTCCGGAGCGCCCCGGCCCCCAAAGGTCGTAAAGGGGTTGCCGCGCGGGTCGATGATGTCCAGCGTCCAGCGGTCCAGCGGCAGCAGACTCTGCGCCTCCATGCGAATCTGCAGCAGGTCGTTCACGCCGTCACCATCGGGTGAGAACGGAAGCGGACTCACCGCCACGTGCACCGCCGGGGGCGTTTCCGGCACGAGCATCGAGACGCGGTCCACAAAGATCGGGCCAACACCAGAGATCCGTGGTTTATTGCCGTTGGCAAAGATGACCTGAAAATCCACCGTATACTGGCCCTCGGCAACGGACTGTCCCGCGTTGTTTTCGCCGTTCCAGACCAGCCGTTCGAAGGGGGTTCGCACGTGCCGGCTTCGCACCACCCGCCCGCGCTCGTCGCGAATATCGAGCAGGAACTGGTCGATTCCTTCCGTCACACTCACTACGGGAATGATGCTCACCCCGCCGTCGGCACGACCAAGCTGAACCGTGTTTCCGTCAATCCGGACATCAACGTCGGCCACGCGCGTATCCTTGCGGATCTGTACCACGTTGCTCTGCCCGCGGTTGCCGGCGCGATCAACCGCCTCCATGGAGAAGGAGTAGAATCCATCGGGGAGTTCACCGATGGCCGGGTCAACGCCGTCCCACTGAAAGATAAACTCGCTCTCGGTGAACCCAAGCTCGCGTACCGTCTGCACGCGACGGCCCACCGGCGTTTCGAATACCACGTTCCAGTCGAGACCGGGTTCGATTCGCATGCGGAGTTCTATCCCGCGGCGGTCGGCCCCTCCAAATACCAGCGGCTGACCGGAAGCGGTCACTTCCGGGAAGGTGTTGGCCACGATTGAAGCGCGCGGCGGTACGGTATCGATCTCGAAGCTCACCAGTGGGGACTCCACAACGGTGCCGTTCTCGTACTCCACAAAGAGCTGCGCTCGGTAGCCGCCGTCCTGCAGCCGCCGCCCCTGCCCGTCGAGTCCGTCGAAGTCCACCCGACGGGGAACCACCTGTCCGCCCTCGAAGCGCCGAACGACGGTTGCCGGCTGCCGATCGGGACTGATCTGCAGTCGCCACGAGGCCACCGCGTCCGCTTCGAGTACCGTGGTCTCAAAGGTCAGGCTGTCCTGAACACCGTTCCCGTTGGGCGAGAAGGCGGGATAGGAGGCGCGCAGCGCGACGTCGCCGGAGCGCAGGTTGAGCGAGATCCGCCAGTCGGAACGAAACACCGAGCGGTTGCCGGCGCGGTCAACGCCAAC
>SLTF01000445.1 GCA_007130025.1 Spirochaetales bacterium
CAGATCCGAGCGGACAGAGCCATCCGCAGAAGAGGGAGCCGGCAATTCCCGCTGCCAGCACCGCTCCAAGGAGCATCCAGAGATCGCTGCGATCCGCCGGCGGGGTTGTACCGGTCAGCAGGCCGGCCGCGGTCTGGGTCATGGCGATGGGGCAGATCCCCTGCAGGTTCGGCCACCAAGAGGGTGCGCTGACGCCTCCGATTGGCGCCGAGCGCGCCAGAACCATACTCAGCACAAAGATCGCGGCGGCAATCTGCATTGCGGTGCGTACCACCAGCCGCCGATGACTCAAGGTGTTCGCTCTCCGTGGTCTCATTGATCCCTCCTGTGTAGCTCGCGCGTGACGCCGTTCATCCCGCTTCAAACAGCAGTGCGCCGCGATACCCGCCACGGGTGCATTCGCGGATCACGTCCACCGTCCATAGGCCCGGCTCTCCAACGCGGAACTCAATTGTGGTGGTGTAACGGGTGGTCCCCACCGGCTGCCAGACAATCTCCGAAAGCAACACCATCGGTTGCGTCTCCCGATTGAGCCGCCAGCGCGCTTCATCGAGCAGGAAGAGCGTGTCCTCCGGCTCGATCCGGCAGTTCCCGTGGTCCTCCCGCATCGCGATGTCAATCCGGTACGTTCGCCCCACTTCCACCGCGGTGGGAGTGTCCGGCGTCAGAGCCACGGAGCCCAATTCACCAATCAACGTGTAGGTGAAGATGCACGCGGAAGCCGGTGCGGCCACGCCAAGAATCATCAGGACCATGAGGGCAGCGATCCCGAGACGCCGGGTAGCCGCTGGTGTTGTGCGCATGTTCTCCTCCCGTGGCCACCGACCGCTGCGGTTCGGTGATCCACATGGCCGTATTCTGAAGCGCTCCTGTGTCGAGCGTGGGGAGCCGACGTGAAGATTGCGTGAAGCTGCTCTTCTCCTTTGTTCATTGCGCGAAAGGCCTCGCGGACCACCGGCCAACACACTGCGACGGCTTCACGCAACCTTCATATACGCTCCGCGTGGTCTCCTTGCAGCCCCGGTATCGTCGTGCTCATGAAACAGTCACAGATAGTCCGTGCCGGATTGTTCCCATTGCCCCGCGGACGCGCGACAGCGCCGGCACTCCTGATCATCGCTTTGCTTGTCGTCGTGTCGCAGCCGGCGCTCGCGCTCGATGAACCGCGCCTGCCGGTCACGCTCGCCGATGCACTCGCGGCGCTGCCCGCAACCGCGGAGATCATCACCGCGCGCTCGGCCTATGAGGTCGCGCGCCTCGAGGCGGTTGCTGCCGGGTACCGCGGCGATCTTCTGTTTTCGCTCAGCCCGGCGTGGAAACAGTCGTGGCTTTCCGACTCCGACATTGATCCGTATTACGAACTGAGTCTCAGCGCCGGGGCCACGGTTCCCCTGGGGCTCAGCAGCGCAGACCGCGTGCGACTCGACCGTGCCGTCCAACGGTTGCGCATTGCGGAAGCGGATATGCGAGCAACGACCCTGGACACTGCAAGCGCCCTCGCAGCGGCCTGGCTGAAGGTTCAGATTGCGGCCCGCGAGATCGCAGTCCTGGACGCAGAGGCTTCCGCGTTACGGATGCAACTCCACGCTGATGAGACGCTGTTCAGCGCGGGAGAGCTCTCGCTTGGAGAGCTGCTGCGAAGCCGGGACGCCACCCACCGCGCGGATCTGGCCGCGGAGAACGGGCGTATCCGAGCCGACTCGGCGGCACTGGACCTGCTGCTTCGGTCGGGACTCCCGATCCAGACCGAACTCGCTGCCCGGCTGATCAGCGAAGCCGCGGACTCCGCACCGGTTCCCCTGGTGCTCCCACCGATGACGGCATCCCACCCCGATGACGTTGTCGCCCTGCTGAGGCAGGAAGCCGTTTCTCCCACGGGGACCGACGAGCAGCGCCACCCTCGCATCGCTCGCCAGGACGCGCTGATTCAGATCGCTCTGGCCGACACCGCGGTGTCGCGGGATCCGCTGCTGTCTACCGTGCGAATGGCTCTCTCGTCCGACGGTCACAGCGGCTCGATCGCGTACTCCTTCCCGCGCCCATCCCTGTCGCTGGGATACACCCATCCGGCTTACGGCATTGGAACCCCGCTCCCGTCCGGGTCGGGTCGCGACAGCACCGATCAGAACTCCCTTACGCTGTCGGCGGTGTTTTCTCTCGCGGTTGGATCGTCGAGAGATCAGAGCATCGCGGCGGCAACGGTAGCGGCGACACAAGAGATGAACCGGCTGGATGGGCTGCTGCGCTCCATGGAAGCTGAACTCTCGGCGCGGTATCGGCAGATACCGGCAGCACAGGCGGCAGTTGGGTTGGCCTACCAGGCCCGAGCCCGCGCAGAAGCGACCCAGGAAGCGATCGCAGCGCGGTCGCGGCTGGGCATGGTCACCGAGGCCGAGTCCGCCGTGGCCGCGGCTGCGGTTGCACGCGCCCATCTGAACGTCATTGATGCCGAAGCGGCAGTCTGGAGCGCGACGCTCTCCTATCTCGCGGCGGCATACCACCTGGACTCGCTTCCGGTGGATTTTCTCAAACTCTTGTCTGGAGGTTCCCCCGATGCATAAGCAATCCCGTTCTCGAACCACACGGCCCCGACGGCTGCGACTGCTCATCATGCTGATGCTTGTTCTTGGCATCGCCACCCTCGGCGGTTGGAAACTGCTCAATGGTGCATCTTCGGTCGGAGAGAATACTCAAACCGAACCAGGGCTGGAGACCGCCGAGGCGGTCGAAGGGACCGTCTCGGTGCGGGTGGAAGCAACGGCGATCGCCGAGCCCTACCTCTCCCGCACGCTGCGAGCGCCAGGCGGCTCGATAGTCGTCTGGGTTGCCGGCGAGGGAGCGGTGGTCAATGCCGGTGCTCCGCTGGTCCGGTTTGACGACACCGGTCTGGAGCGACAGGAGTCCCTGGCACGCATCGCGCTTCGTGAGGCGGAGCTAAACCTGGAACGGGCAACCGATGCGCTGGAACGAGCGGTTCGCACCCTGTCCGACCGGCAGGAGCTCGCAGCGGCCGGCGCAATATCGCGCGATCAGGTAACCGCTGCGCAGGAACAGGTCACGGCCGCCGACTTCGCCCTGCGCTCCGCAGGGCTCACCGCCGAACGCGCGCGGGTCACTCTGGACACGGCGATTCAGGCTCGTGCGGACGCCGTACTGAGGGCCCCCTTCGATGGTACCGTCCTCTCCGTGTCCGCATCAGCGGGAGACTGGGTCGGGCAGAATGCCACCCTGCTCACGTTTGGAGACGTTTCGCGACTGCGCTTTCGCGCTGAAGTGGACGAGTACGACATTGCCCGCGTGGAAGTGGGCCTGCCGGTCACGGTTCGAAGCGATCTGCTGGGCGATCGTTCGCTGGCTGCCACCGTTGAACAGGTCAGCCCCGAAGCGGAAATGGTCAACAACATCTCGGTCTTTCGCGTCACGGTCTCGTCGGGGAGTGCCGGTGGGGCGTTGAAGCCCGGGATGCGTGCGGATCTCTCGATCCAGATTGCCGAAGACAGCGGCATCGTTGTGCCTGCCCGCGCGGTCTCGACCGTTCGCACCCGCAGCTACGTCGACGTGGTCAACGGCGACGAAGTCGAGACACGACGCGTAGAGATTGGCGCACACGACGGCGTCTCCGTGGTAGTGCTCTCCGGCCTGGAGGCCGGAGAGCTGGTCAAGCTCCCGAGCCGCTCCGGGGTCCTTCCGCCGGCAACCGCTTCACCGACTCCGACCACGGCTCCCACGGGCACCTCGATCATCCCGATGTCGGTCCCCGGCGGCGGGGGAGGTGGTGGCGGCGGGGGAGCCGCCCGATGATTCACCTCACGGACGTACACAAGCACTACCAGATGGGGCCTACGGTAGTGAGGGCGCTCGACGGCGTCTCGATGTCGGTGGACGCAGGCGAGTTTGTGGCGATTGTTGGCCCGAGCGG
This sequence comes from Spirochaetales bacterium, assembly GCA_007130025.1. Classification (GTDB taxonomy): domain Bacteria; phylum Spirochaetota; class Spirochaetia; order DSM-27196; family PWMO01; genus PWMO01. Next base: position 3,920 of record SLTF01000445.1, read on the forward strand.
GTCGGGCAAATCAACCATGATGAACATCATCGGCTGCCTCGACAGCCCCGACGCCGGGAGTTACCTCCTTGCGGGTGAGGAGGCAGCGGAACGGAGCGCCGACGAGCTGGCCGAGATTCGCAATCGAAACATCGGCTTTGTCTTTCAGTCATTCAACCTTCTTCCCCGGGCGTCGGCCGTGGAGAACGTCGAGCTGCCGCTGATCTATCGGGGCATCTCGGGTCGCGTCAGGCGTCGTATGGCGGAAGCGATGTTGGAGCGCGTCGGCCTGGCAGACCGCAGTCGTCACCTCCCCGCCGAGCTCTCCGGCGGTCAGCGTCAGCGCGTTGCGATCGCCCGAGCCCTGGTAGGAAACCCGAGCGTTCTGCTTGCCGACGAGCCCACCGGCGCTCTGGACACCCACACCGGGGAGGAGATCATGACCCTGTTTGAGCAGCTCAACGCCGAAGGCGTCACCGTTGTTCTGGTAACCCACGACCCCCACCTCGCGAGGCGAGCGGCTCGGGCGATTACCCTGCTTGACGGCAGAGTGACCACGGCAACCGCACTGGAGGTTCGCCCATGAGTACCGGCGCGCAGCTGATCATGCTGTGGGAGAACATCGCGATGTCGGTTCGCAGCATCGCGGCAAACAAGGGCCGCGCCGTCTTGACCGCCCTGGGCGTGATGATCGGTGTGGGATCGGTGATTGCGCTGACCGCGTTGGGAACCGGTGCAGCCGTCTCGGTTGAGGCGCGACTGGGAAACCTGGGCGCCAACCTGATGATCGTCTATTCCGGCCAGCCGCGGGGAACCGCTCTGGTGCGAACCCGCACCACCAACATCGCCCCGGCGCTCACGATCGACGATCTCGCCTTCATCGATTCCCTTCCCCCCGATCTTGTGGTGATGACGTCACCGGAATCGTCAATTAACGGCCAGCTCAAGTTCGAGAACCGCAACACCGCAGCGACCGTCATCGGCACCGACACCGACTACCCGGAGATCCGCAACTTCCGCCCGGTCTTCGGCGACTTCTTCACCCCGGCCGACCTGGAGGGGCGGCGCAACGTCGTTGCCATTGGGGTGCAGGTCTACCGGGACCTCTTCCCGGACGGACGCGATCCGCTGGGAACAACGATCCGCATGAACGGGCTTCCCTTTACCGTGGTGGGCATCATGGAGGAGAAGGGAAACCCCGGCCAGGATGCGTCCGTGCTGATTCCCCTGACGACGTTCCGTCGCTCGCTCTCCGGTTCGGATCGGTACGCGATCATCAACATTCAGGCCGCCTCGCCCGACGTGATGTACCAGCTGCAGGAGATCATCGAGACACAACTGCTCGCTTTCCGCCGCCTTCCTTCCATGGAACTGGCTGATTTCTATATCGCCAACCAGATGGACCTCATCGGAACGGTGCGCGGGGTGGCAGACACCTTCACCCTGCTGCTTGGTGGGATTGCCGCAATCAGCCTGCTCGTGGGTGGAATCGGCATCATGAACATCATGCTGGTGTCGGTTACCGAGCGTACCCGGGAAATCGGCGTGCGGATGGCCCTGGGAGCGAAGGGGCGCCACGTGATGACGCAGTTTCTCACCGAAGCGGTGATACTCTCGGCCGGTGGAGGACTCATTGGAGTGGGGCTTGGGTACGCCGGCGCGTGGGGTGCCTGGCGCTTTGGGGGGCTTGCCGCCGTGGTCAGCCCGGAGTCGGTTTTGATCGCGTTTGGCTTTGCGTTGGTCACCGGCCTGTTCTTCGGTGGATATCCGGCGTACCGGGCATCCCGCCTCGATCCCATTGAGGCCCTGCGATATGAGTAGCGCGAAAGAGGAGACAGAAACAATGAAATCGACCACGGCAATCGCTGAAAATGCACAGACTCTGGAACAGTCGGGCCGAAAACCGGCTCCGTTGAGGACGTCCGCCGCACGCCGGGCGGTGATCATCGCCCTACTGGTGCTCATTGCGCCGGCCGGCGCTCCGCTGCTCTCGGCACAGACCCATGCGGGCGATCCCGCTTCGGCCCGTCTGCGCGAAGAACTCGCGGTGGTGACCGACCTCGGCCGCCTCCTCGGTTTCGTCTATCGCATGGAACAGGAACAGCCCGCACTCGCGCTGTCCCGGGATCAGGCGGGCCGACTGGCGCGCATCACCGACGAGATCCACCGAACCGACCGGATGACGCCGGCCCGGGCGCGGGCAATGATGGACGAAATCGAGGACCGCATCCTCACCGCGGCGCAGCTGACCTATACCGACCAGCTCTTCCTGAACCGCGAACAGAGCCGCGTCCCGGGCTCCGGCGGCGGAACTCCGGCGGCCGGAGGGCCGGGGAATTCCGGCGGCACC
>SLTF01000063.1 GCA_007130025.1 Spirochaetales bacterium
ATGTGCCGCCCCGCGATTCGGATCGAGGCGGCACTTTGGGATTACGACCCTACTTGGGGTTGACACGCAGCACAGCACAGAAGTGCTACGAGTGAACGCTGCTCTCGGCTTCTGCCCAACACGCCCATGCTCACGCGACGCCCTGAGCGCGCGCCAAGGTCAGGTGGACGGCCTTCTCGCGGAACTCACCCTTATAGGGCGGACGTGTCTCGGCGTGCGGAGTCCTTCGTGCCCGGAAGTCTACCCAAGCGATCAGGTGTCCGTGGAAGCACGGTATTTGCGGCGCCGTTACGAGGGGGCGAATCTCAGATCGCTATTTGAAGACAAGTCGATTGTCGCCGACATTAACCGTCACGTTCGATTCAGCTGCCACAAGTGCTTTATCGCGAGGCGAAACGAATCCGATCCATACTTGTTCGCGGAATCACCAAGCAGCTGAGCTTCGCTCGGCTTCGCGCCAGTTGGCCTACGGGTTACTCGCGCAAAGCGGTGGGATGGATCACTTGTCCGTCCTCCGAATGCTCACTTGCGATATCGGGCTACGAACATATCGGTGTTCCCTGCCGGCGTGGAACTGCCAACTTGTCCGACAACGAACGCGTTGTCCTCGGAGTCGATAGCGACTGCCCACGCCAAGTCATGGTGTGGCCCTGTTGTGTATTGATGGCGCCACGATTCTCTGCCGGATGAGTCCCATCGCAGCACAAACACGTCATGCGAGGTCCCCCCTGGTCGCGCGAAGGCTCCGTATACCGCACCGACCAGTACCACTCCGCCTGAGGAGTCGACAGCCATACCCGTCGCCCACGGGAATGACTCGGTGGCAACGAACCGATAGCTAACCAAATCTCCCGCCGGAGACAGCGTGTAGGCGAATAGTCTCCGATCCAAGAGCGCAGCACTATCTCCAGCGAGAACCAGGTTTCCGCTAGGTGACAGTGCCGCGCCAGCTAGCGAATTGAAGTCGGAAGTGCCAAGCTGCCCACGCCAAACGGGATCACCACTTGACGTGAACTTGATGACGAACAGATCTTTGCTGTTAAGCAGGGGGCGTGCAAGAGCTCCAGAGGTGGTACCGGCCACGTAGATGAAGCCGCTTCCATCAACGGCAACGGCGGACGCAGCATCCGACGCCGGCGTTCCAAAGCTGAGATCCCAGTCGACAGCGAGCGCCGGCGTGACCTTGAGAATGTAGGCATTGGACTCATCAGCCGAACCATGTGCTCCGACCAAGACGGCGGAGCCATCAGCAAGCACCTCAATGGCTCGTATGCTGATGCCGCGATCGGCTTCATAAAGCGCATATGCGAGCTCGTTCCCCTGAGCATCAAGAAGGATGACGAATGCGTCTGTTACGTCCGCAGCAACGGCTGATCGCACGTTGCCTGTTGCCCAAATGCGCTGTTGACTGTCGACGGCAAGTGCACGAACACTCGCGCTGCTTACGAACCCCGCCTCATACGACCAGACAACCTGACCGCTAGAAGTGAGCCTGACAATCACACCGTCATACTCATCGTCACCTGCAACTCCGACTCCGGCACCCCCAGCTACAACGCCGCCGTCGGCAAGAACGGCTACAGCGGTCCCGATGTGGGCCGTCTCAGTGCGGAGCTGCTCAAACCAATCAAGCGGGCTGGGCTGATCAATCGGGTTCGATGAACAGCCCGCGACAAAAGCTAAGGCGATTCCTACAGCAAGAAGTCGAACCTTGGTATTCACGCTTGGAACCATACTGAACCCCGAACCATTCCGTCGGAATATAACACACACCCCGACGCCCTTATTGCCACTCGACGAGAGGCTGCGGGATACAGCGCGAGGGCCTCAGCCACGCTTCACACGTCAGTGGTCTTCCTACTGCTCTTCACGCCCGTTCTTGATGACCCCAAGGCCATCCCTCCAGTCGCTACCGTGCAGCTACGCGAGCAGCTACGCGGCACATATCCGACGCAACGACCTGAGACGAAGATCGAAGCACGACGAAAGATTCGCGTGCAGGAGGCAATTCTCGTGACAACCCGAGACAGCCCATGACACCATGCCCACAACTCTTAATCAGCGGGTTGTAGGTTCGAGTCCTACACGACCCACCATCAGGAAATGCGTCCAAGACGCACCTAGCAAGCAGGTGGCCTCCATCTCAACGGAGGCCATTCGCTGCTCGGTGTGCGAACGAGTTGTCGCTCGCACCCTGAACGCCTCCGATGGCAACCCTTAGGGATCGCTCGAAGCAAAACCAAGCGTGGCAGTATGTCGTCGCAGATACTCAGCAACCATGCGCTCGCACGTGCCACGCAGGTGAAGGCGCATGTGTCGTTCCGCGTCGTCCCTGCGACCGCAGAGCACCGCCTCGATAATCTTGAGGTGATCCTCTCGGGAAACGACCTCGACATCGGCGCTCCTCTTGCTGACATTCCTGGTGAGCATCGCGACGTCGCGTAGTATCTGGTAGAAGTCGAAGAGAATACCGTTCTTAGCCGTGGTTGCCAGGAAATCGTGGAGTTGGCGACCCAGGTTCACGGCCGCCCCCGGGTCCTGTTTCACGTCGACATCGCGGAACTGTTCCCGGAGTCGCAGCAGCTCTTCTCCCTGCGGGGCGTCCATATGAGCTGTTGCGAGACTTGCGATCGTCCCCTCGACCGCTTCCCGAGCGACGAAAACCTCGATGAGGTCTTCAACGGTCATTCGTCTGACCGAGTACCCGCGACCCCGGTCCAGCACGACCAGGCCGTCCGCGACCAGTTGTCGGAGCGCCTCACGCACCGGAGTGCGGCTGATTTTGTAGGTTGCACTCACATCGCGCTCGACCAGTGGAGCTCCGGGGCTGAGTTCCTCCTCTATGATACGCCGTCGCAGATCATGGTAAACGTCCTGTTTTTGGTATACCATCCGTCACTCGTCTCCGCCTAGCTACCACTCTACCTCGTCGTCCCGTTCCTGTGAAGTGGTTGGTGCATCGTTGTTCTCGCCTGCGCGGGGCACAGCTTCCACCAAGAATCGTGGAGCGCCGTCCAGTCTGAGCTATCGTCGCCGGACGTAGCAACAGACGCGTCGCGCGCATGCGCCTCATACGCGTTGACAGTTCGGAGTTCTTGGTATACCATCACCATACCATGATGGATACCGCTGCACGCGCGGCGCATTTCCACGGCATCATCCCTCCACTGGTGACTCCCTTCGACAATGACGGCGACGTGGATGCGCCCGCGCTTCGGGCGGTTGTCAGGTATGTCCTTGCCGGCGGTGTTCACGGGGTGTTCGTGGCCGGCAGCACCGGCGAAGCGTACGCAATGAGCGATGAACAGCGAGTTGAGGCGCTCAAAGTGGTCATCGATGAGGTGGGCGGGCGCGTGCCGGTCTTTGCAGGCACGTCGCACATCACAACCGCCGGGACTGTGAACCTCACCCGGTTGGCCGAGGCGGCAGGAGCGGACGCGGCGTCAATCGTGACGCCGTACTTCATCACCCCGTCGCAGGATGAACTGTTCGAGCACTACAAGACGGTCGCAGCTTCCACGTCGCTTCCGCTGCTTCTCTACAACAACCCGGCTCGGACCGGTGTCGTCCTCCAGCCGGACACGGTGACGAGGCTCGCCGAGATCGAGAACATCGTCGGGATCAAAGACTCAAGCGGGGACATGGGCGCCGTTGTGGACATGATTCGCCTCTGCAACGATCAGTTCGGCGTCTTCTGCGGCTTCGATCAGATCATCTATTCGGTGTTGGCTGCCGGTGGCGCCGGAGCCGTACCCGCATCGTCGAATGTGCTGCCGCGACTCACCGTCGACCTGTACGAGAGTTTCCGCGCCGGCGACCTGGCCGAGGCCAGGATGCTGCAAGACAGGCTCGTCCCGTTCCGCAAAGCGTTCTCGCTCGGTACGTTCCCGGCCGTGCTCAAGGAAGGGCTGAACCTTCTCGGTGTTCAGGTTGGGCAGCCACTGCCGCCAGTCAGTCGGCTGACGACCGACGCGCGCGATAAGCTGAAGCGAATTCTGCAGGACCTTGGCTGACCGTCGTCGACGCGAAGACGGACTGATGCGCGTTCGCCATGGGTGTGATGGGAAAGGAGGTGAGCCTGCACACGCCACACGAAGCACGACCGATCCATCACCCACCACACGACAAAAGGAGAGAACTCTATGACGAACGCTCGTCTGATCGTGCTTCTGGTCCTTGCAGCTAGCGCTGTATTTCTTGCCAACGCGCAGGAGCAAACCTACCGCCTCCGTTTCGGTCATGTACAGACCGAGGCAGAGGAGTACCACAAGGCATACGTTCGCTGGGCGGAACGAGTCGCGGAACGCAGCGGCGGACGACTCCAGATAGAGGTCTTCCCGAACGCGCAACTAGGGGTTGAGGCGGACGTTCTCGAGCAGATGCGCCGCGGCAGCAGCGTAGGTTGGCAGACTGATCCGGCGCGCCTTGGCCAGTACGTCCCGGAGTTCGCGGTGCTCTACGGAGCGTACCTGTTGTCGGGCTTCGAGGACTTCGAGCGGCTCGTTGGGTCACCGACGATCGAGGGCTGGTCCCAGCGGCTCGAAGAGGAGTTCGGGCTCAAAGTGGTCTCGTACGCGTATGCGCAGGGGTTCCGGAACGTCATCGCCAACAAGGTCGCCCGCAGCCCGCAGGAGATGCGCGGTATCCGGATCCGAACGGCCCCGGCTCCCGCGTGGCTCGCAACGGTCAACTCGCTCGGAGCAGTTGCTACGGGACTGCCCTACGGCGAGCTGTACAACGGTATCCAGACTGGCATCGTCGATGGCGCTGAGCTCCCGGTCTCTGCGGCGCGCGCGCTGAGCGTCTTCGAGGTCGCCGACTACATCATCGAGACGCGTCACATCTACCAGATGAACGTTCAGGTCGTGAGCGCCGAGTGGTTCAACTCGCTACCCGAGGATCTTCAGCAGATCCTGGTCGAGGAGTGCAACCGCGCCGGCCTCGAGGCAACCCAGGCGCTCGAGGCGAATGCCGCCGAGGACATGCAGTTCCTGATCGACAACGGAATGGAACTGATCTCGTGGGAGGAGATCGACAACGAAGCCTTCGTGGCCTCGGGTCAGCGGGCCTACGAAACCCTGGGAGTTACCGACATCAAGGCAGCGATCGACGCCGAGCTGGGGCGCTGATCGAGTCTGTCAGAAGGCGGGTGGATTACGGCGGACGGGTTCCGTCCGCCGTGACCACCCCAGGTGTTGGATCACGTTGCGAACCGCGAAACCGTACAGCGTGGGGACATCCGTGAAGCGTTTTCTTGGGCTCGTCCGCGAAGCAGAGGCGGTGATCGCAGCTGCCTTCCTGATGACTACGGTCGTCGTCATCTTCGCCCAAGCGGTCTCCCGGACATTCGATGTTCCGATCCACTGGGGTCTCGACACGGCGCTGCTCGCCTTTGCCTGGGGCGTGTTCTTAGGGGCTGATGTGGCCTTTCGCGAGGACAAGCTCGTGAGAGTCGACTTCGTCCTCATCCGGATGCCTTCCAAGCTGCGAAAGGCAACCGAACTCTTCCTGTATGCCCTGATCGGTGTCTTCCTGATCTCCCTGGTGTACTTCGGGGTGGATCTGTCCATCTCCACGCAGCATCGCGTGTTCCAGGGAATCCCCTGGCTTAGCTACACGTGGGTGACGGCGAGTATTCCGACGAGTGCGCTTCTCATGCTCATTACCCTCGGGATCAAGGTGCGCCGTGCGATCTCCACCGGTACCCCGCACGAGCGGCGCGGTATGGGGAGCGAGATATGACGCTGCGTTCATCTTCATGCGTTGCACGACAGGAAGCGGGTATATGGAAATCGTCACGATAGTCTTCCTGGTTCTCCTATTCCTCGGCATGCCCGTCGGATTCGCCGTCGGCATCGCCGGTGCAACCTACTTCCTCCAGAATCCCGACCTGCCGATCATCACGATGATCCAGCTGCCCATCTCACAGACCCAGAACGTGACGCTTCTCGCGGTGCCGCTGTTCATCTTCGCGGGAAGCCTCATGAACGCCTCCGGGATCACCGCCCGCATGGTGAAACTCGCCATGCTGCTCGCGGGACACATGCGCGGAGGCATGGCACAGACCAGCGTCGTCTTGAGCGCCCTGATGGGAGGGTGTTCCGGTTCAACGAACGCGGATGCGGCGATGCAGGCCCAGATTCTCGGGCCCGAGATGGAGCGCCAGAACTACCCGAAGGGCTTCACCGGCGTCGTCATCGGCTTCACTGCGCTCATCACGTCGACGA
>SLTF01000306.1 GCA_007130025.1 Spirochaetales bacterium
CGGCCGTCCCACACGCTTACCCCTTCCATCCCAAGGGAACTGAACAATCGACCGGTTGAAGGATCGAGGGAGAGTCGTGCGTCGAGGTCTTCACCGTCGAAGGTGGTGATCGTCCGCCGGTTTTCGAAGTTGGTCCCTCGATGCACCGTAATGGTCGTGCGAACAACCGCACCGGCCTGCTGGAGCCCGAGCGTGTAGAGGACACCACGCGCACGATCGTACGCAAGGTCAAAAATCAGGAAGTTGTCGCTCTGGATGCGGACTGTTTCGCCGGTGCGGGTATCCACCCGCATCAACGCAGAGTCAAAGGGGTTTGCGCGATTCTTCCCTATGACGATGGTGTCCCCAACGGCAACCAGCGCCTCCATACCTTCACCCGTGTAGGTGAAATCGGCGGAACCGGTTTCCGGATTGATACGTCGCAGCATCGTCTGATCGTGAAGGACGATGAGTCTCCCGTCCGCCGATACAACCTGTTTGGTCGCCCGAGCCGCATCAACCGGAATTCTCGTCAGAGACGGAGCGACGGCGGCGTATGTGGCGATTTCGGGATTCCGGCCGCTGGTATCCCATACAACAACCCGCGATTCTTCAGGGTCGGGCCCGGCTACCGCGGAGAGTCGAACGGTTCCCGGTTGCGGCATGCGGCGGGTGGTCACATCGAGCGTCTGCACTCGGTTCACCGCGACGTCGGACCGACCGAAGAGATCCGAACGCAGCGAGAGGATCTGCTGGGCGGTAGACAGGTGGACGGTTCCCTCGGTGAACGCAAACCCGGTGACCGATTGCACCCGATTCTCGGCGATCGTACGCCCCAGGCGGTTGGACGATTCGAAGGCCGAGATGGTTCCATCACCGGTCGCCGTGAAAAGTGCCTCGCCGTGCAGGGCGGCCTGGGTGAGACCTGCCGGAAGGGTCGGAACCGTGCGCACGGCCCGAGTGAGCTGACCACGCTCGCTGACCCGGAAGTAGGCGAGCTCGAGCTGGCGGCCGGATCGAGTCATCACCGCGACTTCCCCGCTCACCTGGTCGATCAGAATGCGTTCGATGCCGCTCATGGGGAAGCGGTCGCGAATGGTACCGTCCACGATATCGACCACGACGAGTTCATTGTCCAGTCGGCCCGCCGCAAACCGGCGGTTGGTATGCACCGAAAGCTGATCGATTTCGCGCGCCGTGGAGATGGTCTGCACCTGTCGGCCGGAGGCGATCTCCCAATAGGTGATGACACCATCCGACGGGGTGTAGGTCATGATGCGTTCTTCGCTCGACGCAACGGTGGCAAAGGTGACGATACCAAAACCGCGCCGGAGATAGGGCAGGGCGCGCCCGGTTGAAGACGCCAGAAATCGCAGACTGTTCAAGTCGTTCTGCGCAAAGAGCAGGAAGGTTCCTCGGGGAGAGTAGGTGAGAAAGATGGGCGCTTCAGGCAGGGTCTGCGTGAAGATGCGTCGTCCCTGTTCCCAGTCCCACACCTCCAGGGTAAACCGCCGCCGGCCGTCGGTGACCAGAAGGGCGACGTGAGGGAGCGAGGGATGGAGAGCACCCTGCTGGATGGCGAGGTGCGAGATCTGAATCGATCGCTGCAGCTCACCGGCGGAGTAGTCCCACACCTTCAGTTTGCCGTCGTCCCCTCCGGTCAGCAGCAGGCCGGTCCGGGCATCGTGCAGCAGCGTGCGAATCGCACCGGAGTGGCTGGTATTCACCCGGATCTGTGCGGATACGCCGAGGGTCGCTACAACAAGCAGGACAACAACCAGGGCAGAACGTTTCATCTCTCTTTCCTCTCTTATCGTCCCGTCAGGAACACGATATCACTGAAAAACGCAAAGGCGATCAGCGCCAGAACGATTGCCGTCCCAACCATCTGGTATCGGTAGATCAGCTTGGGATGGAGGGGCCGACGGGAAATGCCTTCAATAGTGTAGAGGAGAATCTGTCCTCCGTCGAGCACCGGAATGGGAAGCAGGTTCATGAAGAACAGCGCGATGCTGACGAGTGCCAGGAAATTGAAAAAGGCGCGGACCCCTTCGACAAGGCCTACGGTGAGTCCCGCGGTTGCGACCTCACCCACAAAATAGGTGAGGCGGATCGGGCCGGCAACCGCCTGGGTAAGGTTGACCCCGCGAAACAGTAGTCCAAGGCCGCGCACCGTCATCGCAAGGGTTGAGAACGCCTCGGCGGTGCCGCGCTGCAAGGCGGCAACGGGCCCGAGCGGAGGGCTCGGTACCTCTACCGCCGCAAAGGTGATTCCCACGTAGAGTGATCCGTCCTCACGGGAGCCGGGCACCAGTTCGGTGGTGATTATCTGGTTGTCGCGACGCAACGACAGCGACACTCTGCGTCCGGTTCCACCAAACACCCGGAAGAACTCCATGGTGTGGGGAATTGGCTCACCATCCACGGCAACAATCCGGTCTCCGGCCTGAATGTCGGCGATACCGGCTGGGGAACCGCTACTCACGGAATGCACAACCGGTTCGATCCACGGAAAGACCCCAATCAGGCCGGCACCGGTGTCGGGATCGAGACGCGGAGTGATGGATGTGTGCTGTTCAGCACCATCACGATCAACGGTCAGAACCAGGGTACGGCCTGCGGAGCGGGTAACGCGCTCCTGAATGTCACGAAAGCTGCCGGTGGGCTCTCCGTCAATTGCAACGATGCGGTCACCGGTTTGTAATCCGGCGATCTGGGCGGGGTGCTCGATACCGGTCGGCTGGTACTCCGAGGCGAGGATAATGCGATTCTCGAAGGTCATCACCGAAAACCCAAATCCCCAGATGACCGAAAAGACGATGACGGCAAAGAGCAGATTCACCAGAGGGCCGGCTGCCGCAACGAGGATGCGCTGCCACGGCCCGGCGCTGAAGAAGGCGCCCTGTTCGTGGGGGATCCGGTCGGTTCCCTCGGCCCACGCACGCTGAAGGAGGGCCTCCCCCTTCATCTTGCAGAAGCCGCCGAACGGGAATACCGAGATCTGATAGTCGGTTCCCTTGTAGCGGAACCCGGCGAGTTTGCGGCCCCAACCAATGGAAAAGGTCTCGACCTCTATTCCCACTGCCTTCGCCGCAACCAGATGACCGGCCTCGTGCACAAAAATCACGATGCCTAATCCAATGAGACCAATGACGATGTTCAACAACATGTATTCCTATCCAATAAACAAGACAAGATAAAGATAATAGAAAACGAAGGCAGAAAACAGGGGAGAATCAACGGAATCGAGCAGACCACCGCGGCCGGGAATGAGGTCGCCGGAGTCTTTGACCACTGCGGACCGCTTCAACGCGGATTCGGCCAGGTCTCCCACAATGGCCGCACACCCAACCGCTGCTCCCAGAACCGCCGCCCGCACGGGACTTCCGGGAAACACCTCCGGCAGAACAAGCGCCGCCGCCACCGTTACCACCACCGACGTGACAAATCCTGCGACAAATCCGGCAAGGCTCTTGTTGGGGCTGACCGGAACCAGTCGTTCATTGCGCTTGCCAAAAAGCATGCCAATCGCGTAGGCGAGTGAGTCGTTGAGGTACACCGATGCCACGAAGACCACGATCAGTGCTGTGGAATGCGCAAACCCCGAGAGTCGCACCAGGTAGGATCCAAAAAGCCCGGGATAGACCAAGAGAAACAACACCGTGGTGAGCAGGGGAATGATACCGGCGAAGTGCCGCTCGTCGCGTCGGAACCCCTGAAACCCAAGGATGACCGCGGTGATGGTCACTACGACCGTGAGCAGCGAGTATGGCGTTACTCCGACAAAAAGGGAAATCAGGGCGATGATCGGGAGGACCGCTCCGAGTCCAAACGCGATGGTGCGCGGTATCCGGTACGCCTCCGGTCGTGCGGCAAGAATTCCGGCCAGTTCCACGGAGGCAATACCGGTGGCAAAGACGACCAGAATATTAAACGGCAGATGATACAAATCCGGCAGGAGAAGAATGAGCCCGATGAGGGCGGGAATTCCAATCGCAAACACCAGAACGCGGGTCACCACGTTCTTCATCGGGCGTCGTCGCGTGCCTGATTCCGCGGTCATCGTACGCCGCCAAAGTTGCGCGTGCGGCAGGCGTAATCCGCAAATGCCTCCCGCAGATCGTCGTGCTCCCAGTCCGGCCACAGTTTGTCGCTGAAGTAGAGCTCCGCGTAGGCGCACTGCCACAAGAGGAAATTGCTGAGACGCCACTCGCCGCCGGTTCGGATGATGAGATCGGGATCGGGAAGGTTGGGCAAGTCCAGCGCGGCCCGCAGCCGCTCCTCGGTAACTGCCGATCCACCGGGCGAGGTTCCATTTGCGCCATCGCCCTCGATCAACCGGCGAACCGCACGCACGATTTCATCGCGACCACCGTAGTTGAGCGCGAGGTTGACCGTGATACGATTGAACCCGGCGGTATCCTCCATGACACCGGCCAGCTGAGTGCGGACCGCCCTGGGAAGTCGCGCCGTGTCGCCGCTGTGTACCACCCGTACTCCGACTTCGGTGTAGAAGGGGAGTTCTTTGCGAAGATGCTTTCCGACGAGACCCATCAGAAACTTGACCTCGTCGGGGGTTCGATTCCAGTTTTCGGTGGAGAATGCGTAGAGCGAGAGGTAGCGACAGCCCAGGTCTGCGGCGGCGCGCACAATTCGCTTCGCCGCCTCCAGACCCTCCTGGTGACCGTTTGTCCGCGGCAGGTTACGGGCGGTTGCCCACCTGCCGTTTCCATCCATGATGATTCCCACGTGAGTCGGGACGGCACCGTGAGGTGCCACCGGAGTCGCGCCCATCAGATTTCCAGGATCTCTTTCTCTTTGGTTTCCAGCACGCGGTTGATCTCTTCCACGAAGCGGTCGGTAAGCTTCTGGATTTCGTCTTCACCACGCTTGGCCTCATCCTCGGACAGGTCGCCGTTCTTCTGCTGCTTTTTCAGATCGTCGTTTGCGTCGCGTCGGATGTTGCGAACGGCAACCCGGGCCTGTTCGGCCATGTTCTTGGCGACCTTCGCAAACTCCTTGCGCCGCTCTTCCGTCAGGGGCGGAATGTTGATGCGGATCACCTTCCCGTCGTTCATTGGATTCACCGAGAGTTCGGACTTCTGAATCGCCTTCTCGATGTCCGAAATAACCGCCTTATCCCACGGCTGAATGACCACCAGGCGCGCTTCGGGCACCGAGATGGTCGCAACCTGGTTCAGGGGCGTGGCGTTTCCGTAGTATTCGACCTTGATTCTGTCAAACAGGGACGCCGATGCACGGCCGGTTCGGATGGTGTTAAACTCTTCCTCCAGCGCGTGCACCGATTTCTTCATCCGTTCTTCAGACTGTTTCAGTAACTGGTCCATGAGTGTGGTCTCTCTGGGTCACTCGGTTTCTTCGCCGACCCGGTAATAGCGATAGTCTACCACGGAGACGGAACCGGCGGCCTGTTTGCCGACCTCGGTTGCCATCTGCGCAACGGACTTTTTGTCGTCTTTCACAAAGGGCTGGTCAAGCAGGCAGATCTCCGCGAGGTGCTTCTTCATTTTACCCTTCACAATTCCCTGGAGGACGTTCTCCGGCTTGTCGAGGTTCTGTGCCTGTTTGAGGAAGATCGCTTCCTGTTCTGCGATGTACGCCGCGGGTACCGCCTCTGCGTTCAGGTAGGTCGGGCGGAACGCCGCCACGTGCAGGGCGACGTCAAAGGCAAACTGTTTGACCGCATCGGCGGTTGGTGCATCGGTTTTGACCTTGATCAGTACCCCAATATTGCCGCCGTCTCCGTGGATGTAATCAACCACCAGCTCATCGGAAGCGACGGTCATCGCTTCAAAGCGCCGTGGCGACATGTTCTCCTTGATGGTGCTGATTGCTTTGGCAACCTCGTCCTGCACCGCCGGTGCGTCAATCGCCAGATTCTGCTCGAGCATCATGCCGACAAGCTTCTTGCCCAGGGCAATGAAGTCGGTGTTCCGGGCGACAAAGTCGGTCTCGCAGGAGACTTCCAGAATGCCCGCCTTACCGGCTTCCACCGTGGTGAACACCCGTCCCTCATTGGTGGCGCGTCCCATGCGCTTGGCTGCAGCGGCAAGGCCCAGCTCCTTGAGAATTTTCTCTGCCTGTGCGAAATCACCGCCGGCGTCGACCAGCGCCTTCTTGCAATCCATCATGCCGGCGCCCGTCTTGTCTCGCAGTTTCTTTACGTCTGATGCTTGTATGTCCATTGGGTTTTATCCTCCGTTATTCGCTGCCGTCTCGTCCATTC
>SLTF01000303.1 GCA_007130025.1 Spirochaetales bacterium
CTTTGACTATCTCTCACTCGAAAAGATCCCCGTGGAAGCGTCCGACGTGGGCGGAACCATCGCCCGAAAGGTATTTCTGTTTCCCCAGACCTTTCGCGTCCTGTTGAAGCGGATCACGGGAAACCTGATCGTAGACGTGGAGCGCGAGGAAGAGGCCTACCTGGAAAAAATCAAAATGCAGACCACCACCGGAGGCGAGGTCACTCTGTTCTGATTTCCGCCCGCTGGGCGAGAAGGCGGATCACCGAGCGGACGGTGTGCATCTGGTCCTCCATCACGCGAGCCTCCGCGGCGCGCTCGGTAAAAAACTCGTTCGCGGTGAGGCGTGGCGCGACCTGAATGTCCGGCCCTACCCCGGCGGACGAGAGCCGTGCGAGGTACCAGATACGGTACCAGAGCGCCTCAAGCTCGCGCAGATCGGTTTCGGCCGGCTCCAGCAGTTCGGCAATCAACGCGCGTTCGGCGGACGCCCCTTGGCGGTCCGCGGAGGCCAACGGGTCGCGCGCCTGTCGATCGGTTTCCATCCAGCGGTCGAGGATGTCTCGCCGCGACAGCAGTTCACGGTACGACTCGTGGAACCGTTCGGCAACAGCGCGATACGCCTCGGCGACGCGACGATAGACGGGCCCCGGATCCACTCGCAGCCGCGCATCCACCTGGTTCAGCCACACCGCCCGGAACCGCTCGCCCCGATCGGCCTGCATCGGTGCGGTGCGAAACACGCCGTCCGGGCGCGCCTCAACGGCACGCTCAGCATCCGCAAAGAGGCGCCGTCCGTCGCGGTGGGTCACTCGGGCGGTACCGCGGCGGACGGTGACCAGCACCGATCCATCCACGGCAACGGTGACGTCGTATTCGGCGCCGGCGGAGTCAACCGTCACCCGCTCGGTGACAACCGACAGAACCGCGTCCGGCCGGGGATCGCGCATTGCTACCGTGACGCTACCGGACAGCAGCCGGATCTCCTGCACGGGCTGGAGCTCAGCGATTGCCAGATAGAGCACCGATTCGGGCTGAACGCGAATTGCCGCGAGAACGCCGGCCGCATCGATGGTCTCGATCTCGATCAGTTCATCGGTGGCGGTGTGAAAGAAGTCCATGTGGTGTACGGGCATCCCCAGCCCGATGCCCAGCCAGAGCGGCCGCGCCGAGCGCACCGCGTGCGGATCGCCGGAAAGATAGACGACGTGACCGATTGGCTCGATTGCCGTTGCAGAGAGCGCACACCCAAACAGTGCGATTGTCAGAAGAATCGACCGTTTCACCCTTCCTCCTCTCCGCCCCTGGTTCGCTCAACGCCGCGCACAAACGCTCCGTCAAATATAGCAGAAAGCGCGGGAATTGACTGCGGGTCGGTACCAAAGACGCGACGCCACACCGCGTCACTCTCCATACAAAGGTACATCGGCGGTACCGGAGTCAGGACAGAGCACAATATTTGCACCACTGCCCGATAGATGGCCGTGCGCTCGCGCTGGAGATAGCGGTACTTCCCGTCGGCG
Organism: Spirochaetales bacterium; assembly: GCA_007130025.1. Classification (GTDB taxonomy): domain Bacteria; phylum Spirochaetota; class Spirochaetia; order DSM-27196; family PWMO01; genus PWMO01. The sequence continues at coordinate 1,503 of SLTF01000303.1, forward strand.
CCCGCAATAAACTCATCGAGCATGTAGGGTCGGCGGATGTGATCCCGCAGCGCGGGCGGATAGCGCACGGTTCCCAGACTGATCCACGCGATCCGATCCGCGGGCACCGACTCGGCAAGCCGGGCCGCAACGCTCGCGTAGTGCGCTTCGGTCTGCTTCAGGTCACCCAGCCGAAAGAGGGGGTCAAAGTGCACCGCGACGCGGTACCCGGCCGCGACGACGCGCTCGGCGGCCGCAAGGCGGCGTGCCGGCGATGCCGACTGCCCTTCCTCGGCCGACGCCGCCTCGGCGTTGAGCGAGAACCCAATCACCGCGTTGCCCTTGGGTTCTACGGTCAGAAGGTGATCCACCCAGTCGGTCTTGGTTTTTGCCTCAAAGTGCACGTTGGGAAGATCGGCCAATTCGGTAATGTAGCGGCGCGTGATGTCAAAGAGCGGGTCGTACAGGAGGGAATCGCCGGTTTCTCCGGTTCCCACCCGCAGGATCCGGTTGGGAGCATCGAGAGCCTGACGGCGAATGGCGGCAATCGCGGGTGCCGGGTCGGCGTAGACCGTAATCGGCGTGCGCTCCCGGTAACTCTGCATGATGCAGTAGCTGCACCCCAGCGGACATCCCGCGTAGAGATCAACCGTGTGGTAGTTGCAGCACCGGTGAAATCGGGTGCCCGGGCAGGGAGCCAGCGGCTCACCACGAAACGAGGTCACAAAGATGGTTCGCAGGGTTCGATGCTCGATGGGGATCTCCTCCAGGGATGCAACAACCTGGGGGCAAAGCGGCTCGAGCAGACTCCTGGCGCGCTCTACCGGCGGCAACCCGAGCGCATTGGCGGTGACGTAGAACCGGGAAATGGTGCGTCGGGCAAAGTCGACCGCGTCAGAGCAGATCGAAGAGCTCATCGGCTTCCCCTCTCAGCCGCGTCAGCGCCGCGATGGCCCGGTCGATATCGCGCGGCCTGGCAAGCCGCGCCGCAAACTCAAAGCTCTCGCCTTCAAACCCGGGCGGCGCCGAGAGCCGAAACGGGCCCTCTTCCCGCAGTACCGCCTCGATTTGCGAGACCCGCCGCTCCATGGCCCGGAGTCGCGGCATGCGGGCGGCGCGTGCAGCCAAGAGTGGGTCGTCCGCCGCGATCACGTCATCGGTGAGCGCGGCCGCGGCAGCGGTGTTCAGCGCGTCCCGGGCTACCACCTCGGCAAGCATCAGCAGAATCTGCCGGCGCGCGCTGAACGAGAGTCGAGCCGCACACAGGAGAGTGCTCGCCTGGTCCGGAAGCGTACCGAGCCGCATCGCGGTACGCAGGTCGATGGCTCCCTCCGAGACGGCACGGCGACGTTCGGGGGCCAGGGTGCGGTAGTGGCCAAGGGTCTCCGACAGCCCGGCATCGCCGGAGATGAGAAGAGAGATCTCGGCGTCCAGGGGCACGCCCCGCCCCTCCGCGAAACGTGCAAGCGCATCCCGTTCCTCCCACGAGTACCGTCCGGAGCGCGCTTCCAGACGGAGGCAGAGCGCCAACGCCGCGCGCGGTTCCGCCGGTGCCGGGGCGACCTTCAGCTCCGCCACGCCAAGCTCTGCCGCGCGGTGAGCGATCGTCCACCCCCAGAGAAGGGACGGTCGTGGGGTACCCAGCTCAACCGGGAGCGGAGGGACAAAGCCGCCGCGGATGAGATCATCGGGTGGTGGGGGATCCCCGGCGAGAGGGGCCGGCCCGCGCTCCCACGCGCAGAGCTGGGCAACCGGAACTGTCTGCATGGTATGAAGGTACCAGACACCGCATCGCGCCGCAAGCGCTCGGCAGTTGACATGCCCAAGACCGCCGGAATACGATAGGCCACCATGCTCACCTACAGGACTGTTGCACAATGAGTTCGTCTCAGCCCGTCATCACGATTGCCGTTGTTGGATGTGGAACCGTTGGCGGCGCGGTCTGCGAAATACTGCTTCGCGACCGAGAGCTGCTTGCCACCCGGTGCGGGGTTCGCTTGCAGCTGAAGTATATCGTAGACCGAAACTTTGACGCCGCCAAAAACCTCCGCCTGGATGACACGCTCTTTGAGACCAACCTCGATCACGTTCTCACCGATGCCGACGTTTCCGTGGTTGTGGAACTGGTTGGGGGAACCACCACCGCGCGCACCATCACCGAACAGGCGCTGCGCGCCGGCAAACACGTGGTAACCGCCAATAAGGCGCTGCTGGCCCATTACGGAGCCGAGCTGCTCGCGCTCGCCCGTGAAAACGGGGTCTCTCTGGCGTTTGAGGCGGCGGTGGGCGGCGGCATCCCCATTGTGCGCGCGCTCTATGATGGCCTGGTTGCAAACACGGTCGACGCCATCTACGGCATCGTCAACGGGACCTGTAATTTCATCCTGACCGAGATGATCGAGAAGGAGCAGACCTACGAGGAAGCGCTCTGGGCCGCACAGTCTCGCGGACTGGCCGAAGCTGATCCCTCCCTCGACGTTCAGGGCGTTGACTCCGCGCACAAGATCGCGCTCATGGCCGCAATGGCCTTCGGCATCCAGGTAGATTTTGACGAAATCCCCGTCCAGGGAATTGACCAGCTGGAGCAGGATGACGTGATGTACGCCGACACTCTGGGGTATGTGGTGAAGCTGCTCGCTATTGCCACCCGCGTGGGCAACGGCATCTCGCTTCGCGTGAGACCCGCCTTCATATCGCGCGAGCACGCGCTCTCATGGGTCTCCGGCCCCTTCAACGCGATCAGCGTCTACGGCCACGCAACCGGCCACACCATGTACTATGGCCGGGGTGCCGGTGGGGCTCCCACTGCCTCCGCGGTTGTTTCGGATATCATCGGCATTGCGTCGGGGACCTACCCCGCCTTCTTCGAGCAGTTTGCCTTCTGGCCGGACCGCAACCCGCCGCAGAAGCTCGTACCGGTGGAAGAGACCTACAGCCGGTTCTACGTCCGCACCATGGTGGACGACACCCCGGGGGCGCTGGCGCGCATCGCGGCAATCTTTGGAGCGCACGGCATCAGCATCGCGAGCGTTCTGCAGGACGAGCTGCCGGAGATCAACGGCGGAGACCAGGAGCCGCATCTGGTGCCGGTGGTCATCACTCTGCACCCGGCCCGCGAAGCCAACCTGCTCTCGGCGGTTGCGGAGATCGACGCCCTGGACGCAACCGGCGAAGCAAGCTCGGTGATTGCGATCGTAGACGAACACCCCGAGAACGTCGGCTGACGCGGGGCGCTCCGGCACACGGTCGCCGGTACACGCTCGCCGGCGCATGCTTGGTTACATACCGGACAGCGGTCCGAGCCAGGGATCAAGCGCCACAAAAACCAGCACCACCACCAGTGATGGAAAGAAGTTTCCGGTCTGGATTTTTTTCAGCCCCAGCAGGTTGATGCCAATCATCATCACCATGGCTCCACCAACCCCCGTCACTTCGGACAGCACCAGGGGGCTGACCAGTGGTCGAAGCGCCACAGCCCCCAGGGTGAGGGCTCCCTGGTACAGGAGCACCGTGAGCGCGGAGAACGCAACGCCAATCCCCATGGCCCCGGCCAGGAGAATGGACATGAATCCGTCCATCACGCTCTTGGTCAGAATGAGTTCGTAGTTGCCCTCGGCGCCGGCGCGAAACGAGCCCACGATCGCCAGAGCTCCTACACAGAAGAGCACACTTGCTGTGAGGAAGGCGTAGGCAAACTGGTTATCGGCGTCGCCACGGGTAAACCGGCGGCGCAGGAACTCTCCCAGCCGAAGGATGGCCGCCTCAATTCCCATCAGCTCTCCAACCACGCCGCCGATCACCAGCGAAAGCGCAAGGTAGAGCACCCGGGTCGCGGAGAGCGCCATGGAAATCCCGATAATCAGGGAGACCACCCCGATGCCCACATAGACCGCCTCGCGCACCCCGTCGCGGATACCGCGGCGCAAGGCAATACCGATGAGTGACCCGACAATGACGGCGAGAGTATTCACGATGGTTGCAATCATGGCGGCATTCTACCGAAAACGGGGCCGAGCCGGAAGGTGGAGGCCGAAACGCGGCGGGTTGTCCGACGCAACGCGGTGTGCTATCTTTTGGTGGTATGCAGAAGCTTTCCCGTCTTCAAGCCGCGCGCGGATGCGCGTTTTTTGTGGTCTCGCTGCTGTTCGTCTCACTGCTCGCCTGTCGGACCGGCCCGGTGGTGATTCCGGAAGATCTGACGCAGGCGGAGCTCTTTCAACGCGGGCAGGAAGCGCTTGACGCGGGACGATTTACCGTCGCGCTGCAGTACTACGAGACCTTCCTCGAACGCTTTCCCGAAGACCGGGTCAACGGTGCCGAAGCGCACTACGAGATCGCCTTCATTCACTACCGGATGGATGACTGGGACACCGCGCGCCAACTCTTCGCCGAACTCCTGGCGAAGTACGACGCCCCCGATGCGGATCAGCTCCCTGCCTGGCCGCGCGTGCTCTCGCTGCGCGTGCTCGAGGTAATGGATGAGGGTGGCTGGCCGCCACCGCGTCCCCGCCGTGCCGATCGCGCACGCCGCGAGTAGGCCCTAATCGCCCGGAACGATTGACGGTTCAGGGGAGCGGCAGAAGCGCGGGAAACGACGGCGCACCGTCGCCAAACGACACCGTACGGAAGAACGAGAACTCCCGGGCAAACGCGGTGGCCACCGTACACGCCTCAATCCCCTCAGTTACCAGAAAGAACGCGGAGCTCGCAGCCGGATCGCGGAACAGAAATCCCCTGC
>SLTF01000029.1 GCA_007130025.1 Spirochaetales bacterium
GGTAACGACTCGGTATCGATGAGCATATCGACAAACCCGTACTGGTTGTTGTCGATGTTGTAGAGGCGAAGATAGCGCAGTCGGTCGCGCTCATCGCGCTCCTTGGTGCGCTCGAGAACCTGGGCAAGGCTTCCGCCTTCGCGGGTCCAGATCCGCTCGGCCCGCACGGCGAGTGGGGCGGTCAGGTAGACGGTGAGGTCGGCGGTTTCACGCAGCAGCCAGACCGCCAGTCGGGAGCCCAGAACGCAGGACCCTTCTGAGGCCATCTCTACTTGTCGCTGGTCGAGAAACCGGTCCCAGCTGGGATCCTCCTCGGCCATCCGACAGAGATCGTCGAAGGGGATACCCCGCTCGTCGGCTATGGTGTGGAAGGTGTAGTTGACCAATCGCAGACCGAGGCGATTCGCCACCAGGCGGCTCACCGTCGAGTTTCCACACCCGCTCTTTCCTGATATCCCGATCGTCACCATGGGTTGTCCGTCCTATTCGATATTGCGCAGTTGCTCTCGGATGTTTTCGAGCGCGTCTTTCATCTCGACAACCTGACGGCTGACGTCCAACACAAAGCTTTTGGAACCGATGGTATTGATTTCGCGGTTGATCTCCTGGCAGAGGAAATCAAGCCGCTTGCCAATGGGCTCGTCCAGCCCCAAGGAATCAGCGAAGCCGGCGAGATGAGAGCTCATCCGCGAGAGCTCCTCGTTGATTGAATACTTCACCAGAAGCACGGCCGTTTCGGTATAGATCCGCGTCTCGTCGGCCTGATCACCAACAACCTCCGCAAAACGGGTGCGGATGTTCTCGGTGAGCGACGCTTCCATCTGTGGGGCCAGGTTCTCAACAATCTTCAGCGCAGCGGCAACCCGCTCGAGTTGGCTCCGGATGTCGCGCTCGGTGGCCTGCCCTTCCGTTCGTCGTGCGATATCCAGATCGTCCATCGCCTGATCGAACATCGGCAGCAGCAGCTCCCGATACGCATCCAGATCGCGCTCGTGTTCCACCACCAGGACGTCGTCGAATCGCAGGATGTCACCCAGCGTCACCGGTTCCGGGATGCCGGCTACCGTTCGTACGGTCTCCAGGGCGCTCCGGTAGGTCGCCACCGCATCGCTGTCCACGCGGACCCGGGGGTTACGGGCAAGCTCGCGGAGTCGCACCGTCACCTCAACGCGACCGCGCGACAACCGGGCACCAATTAGGGCGCGAACCTCCGGCTCGAGCACCGAGAGCGCTCCGGGGAGCGTCACCGACAGATCGAGGTAGCGGTTATTGTACGATTTGACCTCGAGCACCATGTGCACCGTATCGCCGTTGTGTTCCCGGTGCGCAAAACCGGTCATACTCTTCATCGTGCACTCTCCTCGAGCACGGCGAGCAGTTTTCGGCCGAGCCGCCAGTTGTCGCCAGCCCCCATTGTCAGAAAAAGATCGCCCGGTTGCAGCATCTGCGTAAGCGGGGCCACCGATTCATCCGGATCGTCGTAGTATCGGACGTCTCCGTGCTTCCGCCGCATGGCCGCGGCAAGGTCGCCCCCTGAGATCTCGCCGTCAAACTGCTCGCGTGCCGAGGCGTAGATCCGGTGCAACACCACGATGTCGGCATCGCCAAAGGCGGATGCAAAGTCATCCAGAAGCGCAGCGGTTCGCGAGTAGGTGTGCGACATGAAGTCGCAGATCAGCCGACGATCAGGATAGAAGGCGCGGATACCCGAAAGCGTTGTGCGAATGGCAGTGGGGTGATGGGCGTAATCGTCCATGAAGAGAACGCCTCCGGCTTCTCCCACAATCTCTGCCCGTCTCCGGGTTCCCGCAAACGCCGACAGCGCTTCCGCAAGTCCGGCTGCCGCGGAAGCGGCCGCCGTGGTCTTCGGCCCGGTGGTGGAGGATTGGGCGGGGAACCGTTCGGCCAGCAGATCCGCCGCCGCTATCGCTGCTGCCGCATTGAGCGCGTTGTGTCGGCCCGGTACCCGCAGCCGCAGGGACCGCTCCCCCACCTGGAACGCAAGGAGTCCCGGCGATTCACGGCAGTCGTGCAGCCGGTACCGCCCCGCGGCGGATTCGCCGTAGGGGCAGAGCTGCAGGTCCGGCCGGTCGGCGGCAACGCGACGGACCACCTCACCCGCCCCGGAATCATCGGCGCAGTAGATCACGGTGCCGCCGTTGGGAAGCCGCTTCAGGTAGTCGCAGAAGGCGGATTCCACATCGGCGAGGTCACGGTAGTAGTCGAGGTGGTCAGGTTCGACGCTGGTCAGTACCACTGCGTCGGGGTGAAAGGCGAGGAAGTGTCGTTGGTATTCGCAGGTCTCGGCAACCAGGAATCGCTCTCCCTGGGCGAGCGTGGAACGGCCGCCAAATCCGGCAACCGCGCTGCCGACGATGACCGACCCGGGCAGACCGAGCGCCTGCACCAACACGCCGATCATGGCGCTGGTGGTGGTCTTTCCGTGGACGCCGGCGACGCCAACGGAATAGCAGTCGGCCGAGAGCGCTCCGAGCGCTTCGGGATAGGTAGCGATGGGAATACCGCGCTCGCGGGCGCGCTGCAACTGCGGATGCGCTTCAACCCGGTAGGCCGCCGAGTGAATCACCCGATCCACCTGCTCCGGAAGCCACTCGGCGGAGAAATCTTCGATAACGGAAACGGAGAGTTCACTCAGGATGTCGTCGGTGTAGAAGCGCTCGGGAACGTCCGAACCGCTCACCGCCACGCCCCGGCGGCACAGCACCTCCGCGAGGGCGGTCATTCCGGTACCCTTGATTCCCACCATGAAGACCCGTTCCGCGGCCGGCTGCGACATGCCGGTATACTATGGAAAAGCGATCGGTCGCGCAACCGGCGGTTGTTCCGTCATCGTCTCTGAGACGACAGCTCGACAAAGCCTTCGTGAACCAGAGCCGGGGTCAGGATCTGGTCCACTTCCATGACCATGAGGATACGATCCTGAACCCGTGCCGTCCCCTGCAGAAACGCTTCCGAAGCGGCGCGCCCGATTTTGGGCGGAGGCCCCATCGCGTCCTGAGGGATATCGACCACACCCTGCACCGAGTCGGTCAGCACCCCCAGCGAGAGGCTCTCCTTGTCCCAATGAAGGTCCAGAACGATGAACCGGCTGTTGACGGTTGCCTCGGCGGGCGGAAGCCCAAAGCGACGCCGGAGGTCCAGAATCGGAACCAGCCGTCCACGCACGTTGATAATGCCCAGCAGATAGGCGGGCGACCGGGGAACCGGAGTCGGTATCTCGTATTCAATCACTTCTTCGACTCGATCGACGCTGATCGCGTACTCTTCGCCGTCGAGACCAAACACCAGAAAGGTGTGACGATCCGTCATCTCGTCGGCATGGCGCAATCCGGCAGCGCCCGTTGCATCGTTCTCTTCGTGTTTCATTCGTGTACGCCTTCCGGACTTCATCGTAACCGATTTCACCGGGCTATGCAAGTGAAAACGATTATTTAGAGTTTTTTGTATTCTATGCGGTTTCCGTGTCGGCCGTGCTGCGATAGTACCAGAGGGCAAGCAGGGTGCAGATTGCCGTCACGGAGGTTTCGGTGCGCAGGACGCGGGGGCCGAGGCCGGCGGAGACCCAGCCGTCGGCGGCAAACCCGGCGCGTTCGCCGGCGGTCCACCCGCGTTCGCTGCCCACCGCGACGGCAACCGCCGGGGGACTCGCCGTATCAAACCGGACCACCGCGTCCGCGCGATTGTGCAGCGCCTCATCGAGAACCAGCCGCACGCCCCCATCGGCGACCAGGGCTCGCGCAGCCGCGGTCGACTCCGCGCGTACCACCTCGGTCAGACGAACCGCACCCGCGATTGATGCGCCGTCGATCAGGAGGTCTCGCACGGTGTCACCCTGCCACAGCGAACTCGAGAAGTAGCTACGCTCACCGAGATCGCTGTTGCAGACAATCAGCCGCCCTACCCCCACGGAGCAGAGGTCGCGGATGACCCGCTTGAGCACCAGGGGGCGAGGATGGCCCAGCACACAGGTGATGGGCAGGAGGGGCGGACCGGCGTGCTCCTCCCACCGGCACGTGAGCGATACCCCGTCGCGACCGATGGCGGTAAGCGTGGCCGTACCGATGGCACCGTCAATGACTCCCACCGCAACCGTGTCACCCACTTGCGCCTTGAGCACGGTGCGCAGATGCACCGAGCGAGGATCAAAGGGCGCGAGCGGACGGTCGACCTCGTCCGCAGCGAAGAGAATTCGATTCACCGCCGCGCCTTACCGAATCAGTTGCGACCGGGCGAGGGCGAGATAGCGGGTGATTTCGTCAAGAAAGTTTTTCCGTGCGCCGAGCAGGTGCTGGACCAGCAGTCCGTCGATCAGGGGCAGAATGATTCGCGACAACGTGGAGTAATCGGTCTCCTGATCGTCATCGTTGATTTTTCGCAGCCCCTCTTCGATCAATTTGGCCCACTTATCGTACTCCTGCACGAACCGCGCTTTCAACGACGAATCGGCGGTCAGCGCTTCCTGGATCAGATAGACGTGAATGTGCCCGCGGGTCTCCGAGGAGATGATGGTTCGAAAGACCACCTTGAGCAGCTCCTCGGGTTGCAGCCCTTTGCGACTCCCTTCGATCCAGGTGAAGATCTTGTCGGTGATAAAGCGCATGTGCCGCTCGCTGATATCAAAAATCAGCTCACCCTTCGACGGGTAGTAGTAGTAGAGCGTACCCTTGCTGATCCCCACCTCCCGGGCGATGTCGGCGAGGCTGGTATTGGCGATTCCGTTCTCAATGATGAGCCGGGATGCCGCCTGGATGATCTTCTCCCGGTAACCGGACCGTTTCGTTCGTGCCATGCGCCTTCCCTATGTTACGGTTCCGGTCTGCAGGAACTCCCAGTCAACGGCAACGTCAACCGTTGCTCCCGAGGCTGCGGTGAACCGAACGCTGCCGGGAGCGAAACTGACACGCGCCACGCGATCGAACCCGGTGGGAACCCGTGTCACTCCCTGGATGTAGTTCACCGTTGTGGGCTTCTTGGGTGAAAGAGCAACCACCGTGGGAACTCCCGCCGCGCTGATCGGGTTCTTGCGGGCCGAGGGTGCGAGCCCTTCGGCGAGGTATCCGCAGATGTCTTCGAGACCGACGCAGAGATTCCGGCCGCTCCACGGCTCGCCGTGGCGGCCATGGTTTTCCATCCAGAAGAGCGTTACCGGAAGAAGGCGCGGATCCTTGAGCGAATACCAGAGGTAACCTCCTCCGGGAAAGACGGCGGTCGTCCACGCAGGAACCAGCCCGGCGTTGCCACGCGGCTTCTTTCCGCCCGAAGCGGGGACAGCGCCCCGCGAAACGACTCCGGCGATGTCGCAGTATCCCGGCCGCGCGGGAAACACCGTCATGTCGGTAAACGCCGGGTCCTTCCAGATGGTGGGAACCTTGTCCAGGGAGCGAAACGGTCTGCTTCCGTCGAGGCTGAGATACTCGCCGTCAACGGAGTTGTTGGCGACGTTCGGTCGCGCAAGGCCGAAGCTGATCGGACTGGTTGAGATGAGCATGCCACCGGGGCCGGTACCCGCACTGAGCGTTGCATGGTGTCCGAGGGTGGTCTTGCCGGAATAGCCAATGAGCTCGTGCTGGGTGTAGACCGCATTCTGCGTGTCTTTAAGCATGATGCGCTTCACAACCTCACCGGGGCGAACGGTGGTCTTCATACGCGCCGAGAACCGGGTAGTCCCGTCACTGCGCGACACTTCCGCCCCGGACCAGAGCGCGGTGGCCGGTTCTCCGTGAACCACGTGCGTCTCACCCTGGTAGCGGTTGTCGGCACCAAAGGGCATGCAGAAGAAGTCTCCCCGAAGCGGCTTCAGCACCGGTTCATCGATCTGCATCTGCTCCTCCTGCCACGGGCTGACGTAGTAGGGCTGTACCGGTTTCCTGGTATCGCGACAGAACAGCACCGGCGCCATCATGCCTCCCTGGATCGTGAGCGAGAGTTCGATACTTTGGGACTCAACAATCCACGAGCGCTGCGCGGCTACCGTGCGGATTTCGGGTTTCATGATGCCTCTCCTTTCGGGTGATTCCTCAGTATACGACCAATCGCCGGTTTTCGCCACAGAAAGAAATCTGCCCCAAAGCTTGGTGAAAGATCGGGGAGACGAAAGCAGGCAGAACAAACGGTGATTTATAGAGGGTATGAGATCAATTACCCACGGGGCACCGGTGCAGCAGGAGCCGCCGCA
>SLTF01000295.1 GCA_007130025.1 Spirochaetales bacterium
ATTCCGGTGGGCTTGCCCGAAGCGGTGCAATCGCTTATGCTGGCCCGGAGAACTGGGGAGGGGGACGTCACTACCGAACAGCTGCTGTCGGTCCGATTCGTTCCCATGACAGGAGAGCACAACTCAGGGGAAGCGCCTGGCGAGGGGTAGGGCAGTGCCGAAGGCAGCGGTCTACGACGAAAGCAAGATCAAGACGCTCAGCTCGCTCGAACACATCCGGCTTCGTACCGGCATGTACATCGGACGGCTGGGAGACGGTTCCAACCTCGACGACGGGATCTACATCCTGATCAAAGAGGTGATCGACAACAGCATCGACGAGTTCATCATGGGTCACGGCGACCGCATCCTGGTGGAAGTGGGCGACGACCAGGTGCGAGTGCGCGACTACGGTCGCGGCATCCCGCTTGGGAAGGTGATTGACTGCGTCTCCACCATCAATACCGGCGCCAAGTACAACGACGAGGTCTTCCAGTTCTCGGTGGGGCTGAACGGCGTGGGCACCAAGGCGGTGAACGCCCTTTCGTCGCACTTTCGGGTGGTCTCGTTCCGCGAGGGGAAGTACTTCGAGGCGGTTTTTGCCCGGGGGAGGCTCAAGAGCAAGAAAGAGGGCGCGGCCGCAAAGGAAAAAAACGGCACCTACGTGGAGTTCGTGCCCGACCGCGAGATCTTTGGAGAGTACCAGTTCAACGTCGAGTTCCTCGAGCAGCGGCTGTGGAACTACGCCTACCTCAACAGCGGGCTCTCGCTCTACCTCGGGAAGCGCAAGTTCGAATCAAAACGCGGGCTCTACGACCTGCTCTACGCCGAGGTGGGCGACGAAACGGTCTACGAGATCGGCTACTACCAGTCCAAGACGCTGGAGTTTGCCTTTACCAGCACGGCCAACTACGGCGAGACCTACTTCAGTTTTGTGAACGGCCAGTACACCTCCGACGGTGGCACTCATCAGAGCGCCTTCCGCGAGGGGCTGCTGAAGGGTGTCAACGAGTATTTCAAACGCAACTACTCCGGCATCGACGTGCGCGAAGGTATGGCCGGGGCGATCGCGGTACGGCTGCAGAACCCCATCTTCGAGAGCCAGACCAAGAACAAGCTCGGCAACACCGAGGTGCGCGGCTGGATTGTGAACGAGGTGCGCGCCGGGGTGGTGGACTTCCTGCACAAGAACACGCAGGCGGCGCGCAAACTCGAAGAGAAAATCGTGCAGAACGAGCGGTTGCGCACCGAGCTCAACGCCGTGCGCAAGGAAGCGCGGGAAGCGGCGAAAAAGATCGCGCTGAAGATCCCCAACCTCAAGGACTGCAAATACCACATCGGCGATAAGGGCGGGGACGTCTCCACCATCTTCATCACCGAGGGGCAGTCGGCATCGGGTTCCATGGTCAGCTCGCGAGACGTCTATACCCAGGCGATCTTCTCGCTGCGCGGGAAGCCGCAGAACATGTACGCCCGCAAGCGCGCCGACATCTACCGCAACGAAGAGCTCTTCAACATGATGATGGCCCTCGGCATCGAGACCGACATCGAAGGGCTGCGCTACGAGCGCATCGTCATTGCCACCGACGCCGACCACGACGGCTTTCACATCCGTAACCTGCTGCTCACCTTCTTTCTGAACTTCTTCGAGGAGCTGGTGGTGGCCGGGCGCGTCTACATCCTGGAGACCCCCCTCTTTCGCGTGCGCAACAAGAAAGAGACCGTTTATTGCTACAACGCCTCTGAGAAAGACGACGCGGTGGCGCGAATCTCCCAGCCGGAGATAACCCGTCTCAAGGGACTCGGCGAGATCTCGCCCAAAGAGTTCGGGCAGTTCATTGGCCCGGACATCCGTCCGGTGCCGGTGAACGTCAAGTCCATCAAGGGGATCCAGGAGACCCTCGGCTTCTACATGGGAAAGAACACGCCGGAGCGGCGCGATTTCATCATGGAAAACCTGATCTAGGATGATCGGGCGCCCGGTGTACGGCAACCGCAGGAGCAGACCATGGCCTACGTGAACGCGCTGTTCAACAAGAACTTCCTCGAGTACGCCTCCTACGTGATCAAGGATCGCGCGATCCCGCACATCGACGACGGGTTGAAGCCGGTGCAGCGCCGTATCCTGCACAGTCTCTTTGAGATGGATGACGGCAAGTTCCACAAGGTGGCCAACGTGGTGGGCCACTGCATGCGCTACCACCCCCACGGTGATGCCTCGATCTATTCGGCACTGGTGGTCCTTGCCAACAAGGACCTTTTCATCGATACACAGGGGAACTTCGGCAACATCTTCACCGGCGACGAGGCGTCCGCGAGCCGCTACATCGAGTGTCGCGTCAACGAACTCGCCAAGCAGCTGCTCTACAAGCCGGAGATCACCGAGTACGACGACTCCTACGACGGGCGAAACCGCGAGCCGGTGGTCTTTCCCGCCAAGGTGCCTCTGGTGGTCATCCAGGGTGCCGAGGGAATCGCGGTGGGCATGTCCACCAAGGTGTTGCCGCACAACTTCATCGAGGTGATGCAGGCGATGGTCTGCGCCATCGAGGGCAAACCCTTTCAGTTGCTGCCCGACTTTCTCACCGGCGGTCTGGTGGACGTCTCCGACTACCAGGACGGCCTGGGCAAGGTGCTGGTTCGCGCCCGGCTCGACACCTCGGATCCCAAACGCATCGTCATCCGCGAGCTCCCCTTTGGGTCCACCACCGAGAGCCTGATTACCTCCATCGAGGGTGCCGCGCGCAAGAACAAGATCAAGATCGCCGGCATCAGCGACTTCACCACCGACAACGTCGAGATCGAGGTCAAACTCGCCCGCGGCATCACCACGGCGGATACCATCGACGCGCTCTTCGCCTTCACCGACTGCGAAAACTCCATCTCGGTCAACCTGCTGGTCATCAAGGACAACACCCCGGTGATCATGAGCGTCACCGAGGTGATCCAGTATCACGCGCGCCGGCTCATCAAGGTGCTGATCGCCGAGCTGGAGCTGGAGCGCGGCAAACTCCTCGACCGCCTGCACGCGCGCACCCTGGAACAGATCTTCGTTGAGGAGCGCATCTACCAGCGTATTGAAGAGATGACCACGCACGACGCGGTCTTCGAGGCGGTACGCCGAGGGTTTGATCCCTTCCTCGCGCAGATCAAGCGAAAGATCACCGACGAGGACATCGAGCGACTGCTCAAGATCCCCATCCGGCGCATCTCGCTCTACGACATCAACAAGGCCAAACAGGAGATGAAGGAGATCCGCGAGCGCCTCGCGGAGATCAAGGCCCACCTGGCCAACATCGAGGCGTACGCCGTCGGGTTCCTGGAGCACGTGATCGAGGCGCAGCAGACCAATCATCCGCGCCGCACCGAGATCACCTCGTTTCAGAAGGTGGACATGCGCGAGGCGGCGCAGCGCAACCTCACCCTGCGCTACGACAGCGACACCGGCTACCTGGGCACCAACGTGGCGTCGGGCAAGGCGCTCTTTGACGTCTCCGAGTTCGACCGCATCCTGGTGATCCGGCGCACCGGAGCCTACTCGGTAATCAACGTCCCGGAGAAGCTCTTTGTGGACAAGGGCATGCTCGCCTGCGGACACGCCGACAAGGAGACCCTCGCCGAGCGGGTTTTTTCGGTGATGTACAAGACCAGGAAGGGAGACGTCTACCTCAAGCGCTGTCGCATCGAAGGCTACATCCTCGATCGGGGCTACCGGATCGTGCCCGACGAAACCGAGGTGCTCAAGGTGACCACCAAGGAAGACATCGACGCGGTGCTCAAGTACAAGCCGCTCTCCAAGTACAAGGTGCTCGAAGAGCGGTTTCCGGTCTCAGACTACCTGATCAAGGGCGTCAAGGCCGCCGGGGTGCGACTCTCCACCAAAGAGCTCAAGAGCGCCATCTTTGAGTCGAGTCAGTCGGCGAAGAACGCAGCGGCGGGAAAGAAGCCCTCACCGAAAAGCGGTAACACGGCGAAAAAGCCGGCCGCCGGGAAGCCTGCGGCCGCGAAGAAGGCGCCGTCAAAGAAGGCGTCACCGAAAAAGGCGCTACCCAGGAAGCCCAAAGCGTAGCCGGCGTCAGTCCACAAGCTTGCGCTTCAGGCGGTGGATGCCCCAGGCCCCGACGAGTATGGTGAACAGCACCAGATAGACTGCATCGAAGAGATGGATCCACCCGAGGTTTCCCGTGGCGAGGCCACGCAGGAGGCGCACCGGGTGGGTGAGCGGAAGGATCTCGGTGATGGGTCGCGTGACCGGGGGCAGGTTCTCCAGCGGAAAGACCACCCCGGCGAAGAAGAACATCGGCGAGATCAGGCCCGAGAACAGAAAGTTGAACTGGTTGATGTTGTCCACGATGGAGGTCACCAGAAACCCCAGGGCACCGAACATGGTTCCGGTCAGGAATCCCAGCAGGGGCGCGGCGATGATGGAGCCCAGCGGCAGGATGCCGGCAACGGTGGTGACGATCATCACCGATACGGTGAAGAAGAACCCCTTGGTACCCGCCCAGAGCAGCTCGCCGACCAGCAGGTCGTGCACCGACATGGGCGCCGCGAGCATTCCGTCGTAGACCTTGTCAAACTCCAGTCGAATATAGGTGCCGAAGCTGCACTCAAAGGCGGCGGTGAACATCGCCGCGGTGACCAGCAGCCCGGTCGCCAGAAACTGGATATACGGCACCCCATCCATCATGCCCACGTATCGGCCCAGACCCAGCCCGATCCCCACCAGGAAGATAATGGGCTCCAGAAAGGGGGGAAGAGCGTTGCTGATGAGGTTCTTGCTGTAGACGCGCACGTGGCGCAGCCAGATCGCGTAGAGGCGGCGCGCGCGTCGCGGTGGGCGGCCAACGATGCAGTGGGCGGCGGCACCGCGGAGTTTGGCAAGCGGGTTTCCCAGACCGTCGACGCAGCCCTCGGTGTGGTTCTGACTACTGGAGCTCATTGAGCCGCCTCCCGGTGGCGCGGAGGAAGAGATCCTCCAGGTTGGTCTGCCGCAGAACGCCATCGCCCGGGTCCAGGCGGGCGGCAGCCTCCTGCAGGACGGCGAGGTCGCTGCTGAAGTAGAGGACGCGCTCGGCAGATGCTTCGGTGTGGACGCCGTCGAGCAGCTGGGCGAGCCGTTCGGCGCGGGACACGTTCATCAGTTCCAGCACGTTGCGCTCGAGGTGCTCCTCCAGCAGCCGCCGCGGGTTCCCCTCCATGATCCGGTTTCCCTTGTCCATGATCAGGATGGTGTCCGCGATCTGAAACGCCTCTTCCATATAGTGGGTGGTCAGAAGGATGGTGACCCCCTCGCGTTTGAGACTTCGAAGCTTGTCCCAGATGAGCTGTCGCACCTGCGGATCGAGGCCGGTGGTGGGTTCGTCCAGGATCAGGAGGGCCGGATCGTTCAGCAGCGCCCGGGCAATGATCAGACGGCGCTTCATCCCACCCGAGAGCTCTCGCACCCGGGCGGTTCGTTTTTCCCCCAGCTCCATGAAGTCCAGGAGGTAGGCGATGCGCTCGCCCGCGGCCTTGCGCGGCATGGCGTAGAAATCGGCAAAGATGCGCAGGTTCTGCTCCACGTTGAGCTCCACGTCGAGGTTGTCCTCCTGCGGAACGATGCCGCAGAGCGTCTTGATGCGAAGCTGGTCGCGGCGGGGATCGAAGCCAAACACCTCCATGTGGGTGTCGGGGTGGGCGTCCGGTTCCGCCTTCCCGTAGAGGGTCTTCATCATCGTGGTCTTGCCCGCGCCGTTGGGACCGAGTACGCCGAAGCAGGTGGACGGCGGCACGGAAAACGAGATGTCGTTGACGGCGCGGAGTGTGCCGTAGGACTTGAACAGGTGAGACACAAAGAGCGCGGAGCTGGAGTTCATCGCGCAAATATACCGATGAAACGGGCGTCTCGACCACCGCGCGTGGTATAATCGGTGGCAATAGGAGAATTGCCATGAAACGTCGACTCGTTCTCGCGTCTGTTCTGGTGGCGCTGCTTCTCGCGGCGGCGCCCATCTCCACGCAGGAGGTGCTGTTGCGTCAAGACGGACGAATCACCTCATCATCCGAGCGACTGCCCGATGGAACCCCAGTGCAGTGGCACACCATCAACTCTCCCGGTGATACGCTGATTCAGATTCACGCGGTTTCGGTGGATTTTCCCATCGAGCTGCTGGTTGAGGTTCCCGGCCGGTCGAGGGAGTATGCGCGAGC
>SLTF01000444.1 GCA_007130025.1 Spirochaetales bacterium
CGTTTGGCACGGGTCTCGTCGCTGCTGCTGGCGTAGGGCTGGCCACCGCCGGAGATACATCCACCCCGGCACGCCATCACCTCGATGAAGTGATAGGGGGGCTCCTTGCCGGCAGCCTTCGCCTCGCGCACCTCATTGATGAGATCCCGCACGTTGGCGATACCGTGCGCAATCGCCACCCGCAGGGTTTTCGTTCCTACCTTGACGTTGGCCGCACGGATGCCGTCCAGACCGCGCACCACTTCGAAGGTGATTCCCTTGTGCTCTTCACCGGTCACCAGGAAGTGAGCCGTGCGAAGTGCGGCCTCCATGACCCCACCGGTGGCACCAAAAATGACCCCGGCTCCAGAGTACTCGCCGATGGGAGAATCGGCCTTTTCATTCGGCAGCGTAAGAAAGTCGATGCCACTCGCTTTGAAGAGGCGCGCGAGCTCACGGGTGGTCAGCACCACGTCCACGTCCTGCTCGCCGGAGGCAAACATGTTCTCGTCCCGCGTACACTCGTACTTCTTGGAGGTACACGGCATGATGGCCGCTGAGAAGATCCGCTTTGATTCCAGCCCCTTCTTCTGTGCGTAGTAGGTCTTGGTGATTGCACCCTGCATCATCATGGGGGACTTCGCCGTGGAGAAATGGGGGATCATGTCGTCGCAGTACTTCTCCATGTAGTCGACCCAGCTCGGGCAGCAGGAGGTGATCATGGGGAGGGTTGATCCTTCGGTGGTCAGCCGCTGCACCAGTTCGGTGCCCTCTTCCATGATGGTGAGGTCTGCCGCGAAGTTGGTGTCAAACACCGCGTCCACGCCAAGACGGCGGAGCGCGGCGTAGAGGCGCCCCGTGGTCACTTCACCCGGTGGGAGCCCGAACGCCTCACCAATGGCGACGCGCACTGCCGGGGCAATTTGCACCGCAACGTGCAGGTCCGGATCGCGGAGTGCGTCAAGCAGTCTGGCTGTTTCGTCGCGCTCGTAGATTGCGCCCACGGGGCAGTGCGCCGAGCACTGCCCACACTTGATGCAGGGACTCTCGTTCAGGGGAACGCCACCGGCGGGCATCATACGCGTCTCGTCGCCGCGGTTCAGGAACTCAAGCGCCCAGACGTCCTGAATCTGCTGACAGACCAGCACGCAGCGGCCGCAGCTGATGCACTTACGTGGGTCAAGCACAAGCGACGGCGTTGACTCATCCTTCGGCAGATCGGGGACGCGACTGTGAAAGGGGATCTCCCGAATACCAAAATTGGCCGCAAGCGATTGAAGCTCGCAGGTGCTGTTTCTCGCACAGGTGAGGCATTCGTTGGGGTGGTTGGCGAGCATCATCTCGATGGTGGTGCGCCTGACCTGATTGAGCTCGGGATCGTGCGTGATGTATTTGGCGCCGTTGGTAACTTCCGTCGCGCAGGCGCGCGGAAGCTTGGGGGAGCCTTCCACCTTGACCACGCAGAGTCCACACGCCGCCCAGGGCTCCAGGTCGGGATGGGCGCAGAGGGCGGGGATCTTGATCCCGATTTTTTTCGCGGCGTCCAGAATGCGGGTGCCCGTGGGAACCTCGACCGGCGTGCCGTTGATTTCTACCTTTACCGTACTCACCGTTGTCTCCTCTCGGTTACGCGATTCGCACCGCGTCAAACTTGCACGCGTCGTAGCACTGTCCACACTTTATGCACGCGTCCTGGTCAATGACGTGGACGGTCTTTCGCTCGCCGGCGATGCAGTTTACCGGGCAGCGGCGCGCACAGACCGTACAACCGATACACTTCTCTGCATCGATCTCGTAGCGAACCAGGTCCTTACAGACTCCCGAAGGACAGCGCTTGTTCTGGATGTGATCCAGGTACTCATTTCGGAAGTACTTGAGGGTGGAGAGCACCGGGTTGGCCGCGGTCTGACCGAGGCCGCAGAGCGACGCTTTCTTCATGGATACCGCAATCGCTTCGAGGCGGTCGATGTCTTCCATCTCGCCCTTGCCGCTGGTGATGCGCTCGAGGATGTCGAACATCTTTCGCGTTCCAATCCGGCACGGAGCACACTTGCCGCAAGACTCCTCAACCGAGAACTCCAGATAGAACTTGGTGACGTCAACGATGCAGTCGTCTTCGTCCATCACGATCATACCGCCGGAACCCATCATGGAGCCCAGCTTGGTCAGGTTGTCAAAGTCGATTGGGGTGTCGAGGTGGTCGGCGGTGATGACGCCGCCGGAGGGTCCGCCGGTCTGCACCGCTTTGAACTGCTTCTTCTTGGGGATGCCACCGCCGATGTCGTAGATAATCTCGCGCAGGGTGGTTCCCATAGGAACTTCGATGAGGCCGGAGTTGTTGATCTTTCCGGTGAGGGCAAAGACCTTGGTTCCCTTGGAGCCATCGGTTCCGATTCTGGCAAACCACTCGCCGCCACGCAGAATAATCATGGGAATGTTGGCCCAGGTCTCAACGTTGTTGATGACCGTCGGCATACCCCAGAGTCCCTTCACCGCCGGAAAGGGTGGCCGGGGGCGCGGGGTTCCGCGTTCGCCTTCGATGGAGGCCAGCAGGGCGGTCTCTTCGCCGCAGACGAAGGCGCCCGCGCCAAGGCGAATCTCGATGTCAAAGTTGAAGCCGCTGCCGAGGATGTCGTCACCCAGCAGGCCGTACTCACGCGCCTGCGCCATGGCGGTCTGCAGTCGCTTGATCGCAAGCGGATATTCCGCACGAATGTAGATGTATCCCTTGTGCGCGCCGCAGGTGTATCCCGCGATGGTCATCGCCTCCATGACCGAGTGCGGATCGCCTTCGAGCGTGGAGCGGTCCATGTAGGCTCCCGGGTCCCCCTCGTCGGCGTTGCAGACCACAAAGACCTCTTCGGCGGTGTGCTTGATATCTTTGGTGAACTTCCACTTCTGCCAGGTGGGATAACCCGCACCACCGCGACCGCGCAGGCCGGAGGTTTTCAACTCCGCGATGACGTCGTCATCGCTCATGGAGAAGAGCACCTTCTCCAGTGCGGCGTACCCTTCGCGAGCGATGTACTCGGTGATGTCTTCCGGATTGATGATACCGCAGTTGCGCAAGACCACGCGAACCTGCTTCTGGTAGAAGTTGATGTCGTCTTCGGTCTCGAGGTGCTTCTTGCGCTCCTTGTCCTTGATCATCAGGCGCTTGACCGCCCGGCCCTTGATCACGTGCTCGTCGATGAGCTCGGTCGCGTCCTCCGGCTTGACGTCCACGTAGAACGACTCGTCGGGGAGGATCTTTACAATGGGGCCCTTCTCGCAGAAGCCGAAACAACCGGTCTTGACAATCTGTACGTCGTTATCAACCCCGCGTTCCTCGGCCACCCGACGGAGCTCGCGGTAGATCAGGTCTGCCTTGCTTGATTCGCACCCGGTGCCACCACACACCAGGCAGTAGCTGGAATATGCCATGCCGTACTACTCCTTGATGATATCGGGAGCCGGGCGGTCGAAGACGTGCTTGTCCACCAGCTCTTTCTTGAGAATGTGTCGATCGACGATCTCGGTGACTACTGCCGGCGTAACCGAACCGTAAATGGTATCGGGCATGCCCTTCATGTGAATCTCAATCGTCGGCTCCGCATGATCCAGGCCCAGCGAACCGGACTGCCGGATGACGGCGTTGGTAATGCCGTGCTGATTGAGCTCGTCGATGAAGGCCTGAAGCGTCTCTTTGGCTCCCGCGGCAATACCGCTGGTCCCCATGGAAACAATGACCTCAATGGTTTTTTCGTCCACCTTGCGGCGGTTGAGCTCAAGCCGTTTTTCGTCGCGCAGTTTGCGCAGTTCTTCCAGCGTCATTTTTGCCATGATCAGGCTCCTTCCGTTGCGGCGGACCGGTGCTTGGCGAGAATCTCGGGCAGACCGTCCGGTCCAATTTTTCCGTAGACTTCGTCGCCCACCATCACCACCGGTGCGAGTCCACAACACCCAACGCAGCGCACCGACTCAACGGTGAACTCGCCATCTTCGGTGGTCTCGTCCACCCCGACGTCGAGCAGGTTGCTCAGCTCGTCGATCAGGTCGCGGGCGCCTTTGAGGTAACAGGCGGTACCCATGCAGACGGCAACCTTGTTGCGGCCCGGCTTCTCCAGCTTGAAGTAGTGATAAAAGGTTGCGACGCCGTAGATCTTGGCCAGCGGCACGTCGATCAGCTTCGCCATGTGCGCCATGGCATCCCACGGCAGGAAGCCAAACTCCTGCTGAATGCGGTGCATGATCATGATGATGTTTCCGCGTTTATCCTTCCACGTTTCGATGAACTTGAGCAGTTCATCGGAAAACGTGGCGGTTTCGACAGTCTGCGTACTCACGACGTTCCCCCGGTTCGGCGAATTGGTTGACTTGTGGTCTTTGCGTCGGATTCTAATACAAGATTATCGATATTGCAATACCTAATACGGAAAATCGACAATAAAAAGAATTATTTCACAAAAACTCAAGGGGCCTGAACGGTGCGCGTTGATCCCGGATTGGATCACGGTTACAATGAAGAGCCATGAACATTCGCGCCGTTCTCGCCTCGCGCAGGCTTTCGGTTTCGGGCTACCTCATCCTCGGAGTCTTCACGGCGGTTGTCTATGGTGGCGGCTTTGTGGTGGCCCTGTCGCACCACCCGGTGGCCGCATTCTTCCTGGGACTCTGGTGTATCGGTCTGGTCGTAGAAGCGGTCAGCGAGTGGCGCGCAGCCTGTTGCAGCGACAGCGAGGAGCAGCGTTTCCGCTTCCCAACCGACAGCCTCAGTTTTCTCTCCGTCGCGGGAGGCACCGTGGTCACCTTCTGGATCAGCACGGACCTTGCGCTTGGACCGGTGATAGCGTCCGGTCTGGTGGGAATCTTTGCCGCCGCCTTCCTCAAACCGTACGCGGCACCGATCTTCGCCGGGTCCTTCGTGGGGATGGCGTCTCCCGGCCTGTTTGACTACCCCGTCATCGTTATTGCCGGCATGATCGCCGGAGGGGTGTTTGTAGTCGGGAAACACGTCTTCAACGGCTTTGGCGGAAAACTGGGAACCACCGCGTGGGCCGGTTGCGTTGGGGCGCTCCTCCTGGTGAACCGTCCGATGCTGTCCGCACCCGTGCCCGGCTGGGACGTGGGCCTTCCGCTGCTGGTAGCGTGCGTGGTCGGGGCGATGGTGACGTTCATTCTGAGCATCTGGTTTGGTCAGGGGCCGGTCATGGCGTCCGGCATGGTGGGTCTTGCCTCAGGGCTTCTGCTTCCGCCGCTGTTTGGCACCGAGCTGGGTGCCTTTCTGGCGGTAGGGGCCTTCTGCGCGTCGTTTGCGGGCATGACCGGCACCAATCGCTTTGAGAAGGTCATCTGGATGGTACCGGCGGGCGTGCTCTGCGGACTTGCCCTTCTCTATTCCGCCCCATTCATGGGAGGCGGCGGTGGAAAACTGGGAACAGTTGCATTTGGTGCGGTGATCGGGCTCCGCGGGCTGATGCGAGTCGGCGGACTGAAGCGGCCGGACGTCATCAGCCGACGGCGTAGGCCAGCTCTCGATTGACGTCCAGCAGGGTAAAGCGCTCGCACACCACCGGAAGGTCCGGGGAGAACGGCCGCCCGTGCCGAGCCAGCTCTCGGGAAAAGAACCGTTCATGATCGCGGCGCCACTGATCGAGACTCAGGTCTCCCTCGCCCTCAAGCCGGGCGTGCTCGGATCCCACCTCGGAGAAGGGAACCACCTCCACTCCGGTGGTCTGAATGATGGCCCCGGGTGATCCGTCTGCGTAGGTGATCACGCTGACCCCACCCACCACCGGGACTACCTCGCCCTCCAGTTCGAGCGTTGCCTGCAGGGTCGCCGTGGCCTGCTTCCGGCCGTCTATTACCAGGTTCAGAAGCTGATTTGCGAGGAGCGGTCCGTCACCAAACGACCAGACCGCGTAGTCCACCCCGGCGAATGTGCCGTTGCGCAGAACGAAATCGCACCAGTATTCGTCCACCAGGGCGCGCCGTTCCTCATCGCGGAGCATCGGAAACGCCAGGGTAACACGGTCAATGCAGCGCACTCCATTCTCAATGACCGGCCGGAAGTAGTTGCGGGTGAAGTGTCCGTGGTCGATGGTACTGAGCCGAAACCCCACCCTTTGATAGAGAATCAGCTGCCGAATGCTGGTGGAG
>SLTF01000126.1 GCA_007130025.1 Spirochaetales bacterium
CCGCGATGCCAAGGCGGCGAAGCGCGGTCATCCACTCGGACTCGCGCGTCCGGTCGAGGGCGAAGACGCCCGGCGCCGGTTGCGCCAGAATGAAGGGGGCAAGCTCCCGGGCGTGCTCGAGGAGGGTGCGCCGTTCCTCGCTGACGGTGAGCAGAACGCAGTCGGTGAGTGAGATGGCCTCATGATCGGCGGTCCATCGCTGCAGGGAGAAGGCCACATTCTGCGGCAGTGGACGGCCGGTGAGCGCTTCGAGCGCGGGCGCAATCTCCGGCGGCGCGATGCCTGCGCGGATCGCGCGCGCGACGCCTTCGCGGGTCAGCTCACAGCGGCAGACGCGATCGCAGGAACGCAGGGTGAACAGCGGGGCGAGGGGAATGATGCGTTCCATGGGAGCGTGTGGCGCGATGGTGATCTCAAACGTCGGCTCGAGCACAACCGCAGCGCCACGCGGATGGTCGCTCGCGTCGCTCGCGGTGGCGGCATCGGGGGCATACTCGGCGGCGGTCACGGGGTTCACCGCGACAAACTCGGGAGAGGGTTCCCAGAGAACCCCAAGACCGACCAGCCCTGCTACCAACTCCACCGTCCAGTGGGTATTGGCCATCAGCGAGACCAGCGTGGTCATCCCTTCAAAGGTGGTGCATCGATCGGCGGGGACCGCGGCGAGCAGGGCGTCAACAACCGCGGCAAGCGCGATGACGTCCGGCTCCTCATCGGCGATATCTACGCCCCCACAGCACAGCGCAATGGTTGCCCAGATCAGGGCACGGCGGTCGCTCGAAGCCTGAGCCGCAGACACCTCGATGAAGCGCTGCGCCGCCGCGCGGTCAAACTCACCGGATCCATCCGCGCCCCATGCGACAAGCCCGAGAAAACCGGCTGCATCGATCATCGAAGCGACCAGGGTTTCTCCATGGTGGCGTGTGCCGACCCACGGCATACGGGCGCGGATATCCGCCGCCGCACGCTTTCTGAGGGTTCCGTCCTGTTTGAGAAGATTTGAACTCTCGCAGACCAGACAGAGAACCCCAAAGAACGCGGTTTCGTCGATTGGTACCGGAGCATCCGGCCGACCCGCACCGTCCGACGGGCCCGACCCGTCCGGGGCCAACTCGACCGGCTCGATGAGCTCGAATTGAATGAGATCGAGCAGTCCAATGCCGGCCTTCCGGAGCGCGGGGGCCACCACCGGATTCAGGAATACCGATCCCGATTTGTGCTCCCGATAGATGAGCAGCCGATCCTCAAGGTTGACCAGTCGGTGGTGCAGGTCGAGGGTGTTGGTTCCCCGCGAATAGACGCTCATCAGCCGTCCCACGCTGGCATGTGAATCGAAAAGATCCACCGCGGCGAGGAGCTCGCGGTCGGCGGTGGAGAGCGAGTCCACAATGGCATTCTGCACGTCTTCCCGCCGGAGAAAAGCGGCGAGTTGATCCACCAGCTGCGGTTTATGGTAGGGAGAGGAGATTGGACCGAGGTAATTGCGAACCAGATCAAAGAAGGGCTCATCGGCAACGGTCAGCAGGCTCGCCTTCCAGTGGTCGATCTCGCCCGCCCGGGGAGCGTTCATTGCGGCAGCTCCCACTGCTCGATGTGGTACTGGTAGCCCTGTTCGGTCAGAAACTTCTGGCGGTTGGCCGCAAACTCCTCTTCGGTGGTGTGATGCGACACCAGGGAATAGAAGAAGGAGTTGCGCTTCTTGGGCCGCAGGATGCGCCCCAGTCGCTGAGCCTCCTCCTGCCGGGAACCAAAGGTGCCCGAGAGCTGGATGGCGACCGACGCGTCGGGCAGGTCGATGGCAAAGTTGGCGACCTTCGAGACCACGATGATGCGCTCGCGCTGTTCGCGGAAGGCGCGGTAGATCTCTTCACGCGCAGCGTTGGGTGTCTTTCCGGTGATCAACGGCGCCCCAAGCTCGCGCGCGGTGATCTCCAGCTGGTCGATGTACTGTCCAATCACCAGGATTGAGTCCTCGGGGTGGTTCTCGATGAGCTGGCGGGCGACGTCGAGTTTGCGCGGGTTTTCGCTGGCGATGCGGAACTTACCGCGCTTGTCGGCGACGGCGTACGGGATTCGCTGTTCGTCGGGCAGGTCGATGCGGATCTCGTAACAGTTGGCTTCTGCGATCCATCCCTTGGCCTCGAGCTCCTTCCACGGTACGTCGTAGCGCTTGGGCCCAACCAGCGAGAACACGTCTTCCTGGCGACCATCTTCGCGCACCAGCGTGGCGGTGAGTCCAAGCCGACGCACGGCCTGAATCTCGGCGGTAACGCGAAAGACCGGCGCCGGAAGCAGGTGTACCTCGTCGTAGATGATCAACCCCCAGCGCCGTTCGCGAAAGAGCCGGAAGTGGGGAAAGCTCTGCTCTCGATCCGCCCGCCACACCAGAATCTGGTAGGTGGCCACGGTGACCGGGCGAATCCGCTTGGTGTCGCCGGAATACTCGCCGATGTCGTCGTCGGTGATGGTAGTCTTGTCCAGGAGCTCGTCGCGCCACTGGTGAACCGCCGCCACGTTGGTGGTGAGAATCAGCGTGCTGGTCTGAAGCAGCCCCATGGCTGCCATGCCGACCACGGTCTTCCCGGCACCACACGGCAGCACCACGGTGCCAAAGCCGGTGCCCGGCGAGCCCCCGCCGAAGAAGGTGTCGGCGGCCTCACGCTGGTAGTCGCGCACCGCAAACGCCGCACCGGTCCGGGCGTGGTCGCGAAAGTTGAATGCAAACGGCTCCCCCTCGACCAGGGGCGCTTCGTCCTTCACCGGATAGCCGATGCGGACCATCTCCTGTTTGACCGTGCCGCGGTCGTAGAGGGCGAGCAGGAAGCCGCCGTGTGCCGGTTCGAGCAGCTTCGCGAGGCGGGTGTTTGCGGCGAGCTCGCTGCGTACCGCGGTGTCGGGAACGTCCAGAAAGAGCGCCTCGTCGTCCTCTTCGACGGCGGTCATCCGGACGGTACCAAAGCGCGATACGGTGTCCCGGACAAAGAACCGGATGTTCTCGGGAATGGGATAGCGCGAACACGCTTCGAGGCGTGCGAGGATCGCGGGAGCGTCGAGACCCGCCGACGCCGCGTTCCAGAGCGAAAGCGGCGACATGCGGTAGGTGTGCATGTGTTCGGGAGATTTCTCGAGCTCTGCGAAGGGGGCGACCGCGTCCCGGGCGGCGGCAAACCCGGGATCGTGTACATCGATCAGGAGGGTGCCGTCGCTCTGGACAATCAGCGCCTGTGCCGGAGTACCGCTCACCCCGCCGCCGCCGCGTGCTGCAGTTCTCGCACCGCGTTCCACGCGAGGAATCCCGCGCCGACCTCAAGGGCGGCCTCATCGATGATCAATCGCGGGCTGTGAAGCGGCTCGCTGCGCTCGAGGCGGTCCGCAGGACAGACTCCCAGATTGTAGAAACAGCCGGGGAGTTCCCGACCGTAGTACGCGAAGTCTTCGCCGCCCATGGTCAGGGGAAGCGGTTGTACGCGCTCGGCTCCCACGTAGAGCCGGGCGCTCTCCTCGATACGGGCGGTCAGGTTGGGATCGTTCATCAGGCTTGGATACCCGATCTGAATCTCAACCTCGCAGCTGCCGTTCATTGCCTCGGCGGTCCTGGTTGCAATCCGTCGGATGTGGTCGTGAGCGGAAGCCCGCCATGTTTCGTCCACGGTGCGGAAGGTGCCTTCCATGGTGACTTCGGTAGGGATCACGTTGGTGGCGCCTCCGGCGGTCACGCGGCCAATGGAGAGGACGGTGGGCACCTCCGGCGGTGCGAGGCGGCTGGCCACCTGCTGCAGCGACAGGATGATCTGCGCCGCGATGGTGACCGGATCCACCAGCTGATCGGGGTTGGCAGCGTGCCCGCCGGTTCCGGCGATCCGCAGAAAGATGTCGTCCACCGAGGCCATGAACATTCCCGAGCGCACGCCAATGACTCCCGTGGGAAGGGTGGGATTGATGTGCTGTCCCATCGCCACAGTGGGCACCGGATTGGTCAGCACCCCGTCGCGAATCATCGCCTGCGCGCCGCCGGGCAGTTTCTCCTCAGCCGGCTGGAAAAGCAGGCGAACCACGCCGCCAAACTGCTCGCGGATCTGCTGCAGAATTCGGGCGGCGGTCAGGAGACAGGCGGTGTGGGCGTCGTGGCCGCACGCGTGCATCACCCCCGGCCGCGTGGAGGCGAACGGAAGGCCGGTCTGCTCGGTGATGGGCAGGGCGTCCATATCGGCACGCAGGACCACCACCGGTCCCGGCGACCCGCCGGGAATGGTGGCAACTACACCGTATCCGCCAACGCCGGAGACGCAGTCGATGCCCCAGTCGGTCAGCGTCTTTGCGATATACGCCGAGGTCTCCCGCTCCTGGAACGAGAGTTCGGGAGCGGTGTGCAACCTGCGCCGATGGGCGATGGTCTCGTCGGCGTAACGGGCGGCGAGGTTTTTGATGGTACTCGGTGTATGCATGATGGCTCGTCCAAATGTAGAGCGAATATCGGGTGCGTGGCAAGCGATTTCCGGAGGGCGATTGCCGGACGGCCTTTCATTCGCGAATCGCACGCACTATACTGAAAGCAGCGAGGAACCGGTGGCAAACAGCGTGAAAACCTTCGTGATCGATACCAACGTCCTCATTCATCGTGCCGATGCCATCCTCAGCTTCAAGGACAACGAGGTAGTGGTGCCGCTGTGGGTGCTCGAAGAGCTCGATCAGCTCAAGACCTACAGCGACGAGCGGGGTCGTAACGCCCGCCACGCCATCAGGTTTCTGGACGCGGCGAGCAAGAAGGGCGACCTCAGCACCGGCGTGAAGATCGAGAACGGAATCATTCTGCGCGTGGCGCTGACCCATCGGCAGCACAAAACCG
Source organism: Spirochaetales bacterium (assembly GCA_007130025.1). Lineage (GTDB taxonomy): Bacteria > Spirochaetota > Spirochaetia > DSM-27196 > PWMO01 > PWMO01. The sequence continues at coordinate 4,847 of SLTF01000126.1, forward strand.
GTGATGTTCTGCTTGACCGGGCCGACAACAAGATCATTCTTACCGCCTATCAGCTCGCGCAGGAGGGAAAGCGGGTCTTTTTTGTCTCCAAGGACATCAACGCCCGCGTCAAGGCAACCGCCCTTGGCATCAAGGCGGTTGATTACGAGAAGCAGAAGGTTAACATTGACGAGCTCTACTCCGGCATGACCGAGCAGGATCTGGGATCGGAGACCATGGATGCCCTGATCGACAGTGGGAGAATGGACTGGAGCGACGTTGTGCCTCCCAATCACTGCTATCTTTTCCGGGAAAAACAGAGCGAACGCACCGCGATCGCCCGGTTTGACGAAGAAACCGGAGACCTGCGCTACGTGGACCACAAGATGCCGTCGGTGGCCGGTATTCGGGCCCTCAACGATCAGCAGCGTGTGGCCTTCGAGCTGCTTCTGAATGAAAAGATCCAGCTGGTGACCCTGGTTGGCAAGGCGGGGACCGGCAAAACCCTGCTGGCGATTGCCGCGGGCCTCAAGCTGACCCTTGAGGATCACGCCTATACCCGGGTCATGGTCAGCCGGCCGGTGGTTCCCCTGGGCAAGGATATCGGCTATCTGCCGGGCGCCAAGGGCGAGAAACTTTCGCACTGGATGCAGCCGCTGTTCGACAATCTGGACTACATCCTCTCGGTCTACAAGCGGCCGAACGTCAAAACGGTGGAACAGCTGGTCAACTCCAACGCAATCGAGCTCGAGGCGCTGGCCTTCATCCGCGGCCGCTCGCTGCCGGGTCAGTACATCATCATCGACGAGGCACAGAATCTGTCGCCGCACGAGATCAAGACCATTGTGTCGCGGGCGGGGGAGGGGTCCAAGCTGGTGCTGACCGGCGACCCCTACCAGATCGACAGCCCCTATCTGGATGCCAACTCCAACGGGCTCACCTATCTGGTGGAGACCTTCAAGGGACAGCCCCTCTTCGGGCATGTGACCCTGACCCACTCCGAGCGCAGCAAGCTGGCCGAGCTTGCCGCGGAGCTGCTGTAGGGCGGCGAGTGATATGGACGAGCGCATGACCCGCCTGGAAGAGTTTGAAGAGATGGTTGAAGTGGCCCTCGACGGGGTGGCCCGCACGGTCTACGGATCGGTTGCCGAGCGACTCGATCGCTGCGCGGTGCTCCTCAACGAGATGGAAGCCGAACTGGACGAGTTTCTCCTGCAAAAAAACCCAAACTGACACCCTGCG
>SLTF01000040.1 GCA_007130025.1 Spirochaetales bacterium
AGACCGGTTGTCGCTGAAGCAGCCACGGGATGAAGGCGCCGGGAGCGTCGGAGTTTGCACCGCTTTGCAGGAAGTCATCGAGCGGGCGCCCAAGGGTCTCGGCCCGGTAGAGATAGAGCGGCGGTACGGCCCAATCTGAAGCCGGCTCCTCGGGCTTCTCGGCAAACGAGAGCACCCGGCCGTCGTCCGCCAGCTCCACCACGCCGGTTCGCCGCAGGCGCTCCACGTCGGGAAGGCGGTGTGCGGTGATGCAGTCGCAGCCAACCGTCGCGAAAAACGAGGCGAAGTCGGCAAGCGAGAAATCGAAGAGGTTATCGCCGGCGACAACCAGCGCGTCTTCGGCGATGTCGCATTCGCGTACCGCGAACCGCAGGTCGGCCAGGGCGCCGAGGCGATTGGCGTTATCCGTGGTTCCGTCATCCAGTACCACAATCGGTACGTCACGGCGACCGGCGGCCCAGACGCGGAACTGCTCGGCAAACCGGGCGTTGGATACCACCACCGCCCGGGAGATTTCGGGGATCCGCAGCGCGTTGTCGAGAATGCGGTCGATGATGGTGCGCCCGGCCACCTCAAGCAGCGGCTTGGCGCGGTCGCGGGTCAGCGGATAGAGGCGCGTGGCGTATCCGGCGGCGAGTACCACAACCGTCACGCGGAGACCTCTCGCATCATGCCGGCTCCACGCGTGGCCCTATCGGTTCCACGCGGGCACCGTCGGCGGTGGCGCTGAAGAAGACCCGGTAGACGTCGGCGAAGTCGGGGTGTCTTACGGGATAGACGCGGTCCATGCGCGCCTTGATTGATTCCCGGTGATTGGGATCGATCAGTCCGATGCAGCAGCCGCGGTACCCGGCTCCGCTGAACCGCGCCCCGTAGACCCCTTCGCTCTCCCGCAGGGTCTCGTAGATGGTGATCAGCTCCGGGCATCCGCTCTCGTACTGTTTGATGGAGCTCTCGCCCGATGCAAACATCGCGGCGCCAAAGCTCGCGAGATCACCCTCGCGCCACGCCGCAACGCCGGTTTCCACGCGGTCGAGCTCCGAGAAGAAGTGATCCGCCCGGCGGCGAAACCGCCCCGGCAGAGTCTCCCGGTGCTCCTGGTAGCACTCGCGGGGAATATCGCGCAGCATCACGTCCCGAAACGGCGTCACCGGCAGTCCGGCGATCTCCTGCAGCAGCCACGCGGCCACCTTGCACTCGTCAACGCGGTTGTTGTAATCGGTCTGGATGAGGGTAGTGCTGATCCCGGAGTAGACAATCACCACCTCGAACGGCGGCATCATGGATGATCGGGGCACCATCTCGAATGTTTCGCTGAGGCAGTCCATGCGCATCAGCTGCCCGTCAAGACTCAGGATGTTGGCAGACTGGTCGAGGATGCCGTTGTTGAGCCCGATGAACTCGCGTTCGACCCAGTGGCTGAAGCGGATCAAATCCTGGGGCTCGACGTCGAGTTCGTTGACCGCGCAGAGCGCCATCAGGTAGGCCGTCGTTACCGCCGCGGATGAGCTCAAGCCCCCGATCGGCAGCCGCCCCCGGATGACGCCCCGGATACCGCGGGTGAGCCGGTATTTGCGCTGCAGCGAGAGCACGGCGCCCCGAAGGTAGTTCCCCCAGAAGGTGGGTACCATCTCCGGCACCTGGTCGATGTGAAAGTACTCCTCATCGGGGAAGTCGCGACTCTGCACGCGTACGTAGCCGTCGTCCGCGGCACCAAAAACCAGATTGACGCTCTCGGTGAGCGCCATCCCCGTGACAATGCCGCCCTGGTGGTCGACGTGGGCCCCCAGCGGACAGACACGCAGCGGCGAGCGGACGGCCGCATCGGGTTCCGAACCGAACTTGGTCCGGTACTCGCTGATCAGAAGGTCTCGTTCATTCATGGCGTGGCCTGAGAATACTTCACTTCCCGCTCGGCTGCAAGCAGAAGAATCGCACTGAGCCCCCCGGCGTTGCCTACCGATCCGATCCGCGCGACAAGCGGCGCACCGTATCCGAGATGGTCAGGCAGCGGTCGCCCACGTGTTCAAGGTGAGCCACGATGTCGATGAAAGCGAGCTCCCCACGGATGTCGGCGTCGTTTTCGCGCTCCAGCGCCTTGCGCGACCGCTTCTTGAGTTTATCACGCACGGCGTCCACCTGGTCTTCCATCCGGCTGGCGAGCTCCCAGTCCGGATGTTCGATGGTGCCGGTGAGATAGTCGCTGGTGTATTTCAGGAAGTCCATGATCTGCGCGGTGAAGGCAAACAGCTCCTCACGGCTCTCCTGATGGAACCGGTAATTCTTGCGGTAGCTGCGGGCGAGAAGCCGCATGGTTTTGTAACAGTCGTCCGCGATGAGCGCCAGCTCCTGCGCGATGCGCTGTTGCTGGTGGATGCGCTCGGCCTGGGCGCGGCTGCACGGCAACTGCATGTTGCGGGTGAGGGAGGCCGAGATCTCGTCTTCCGAGTCCTTCACCGCCGCGCGCAGGTTGATGGTCCGCTCGGTGGCGCTGTCCATGTCGTCACCCACCTGGGTCGCGTTCATCACGATCATCAGCATCTCGAGGGCCTGCCCTGCCGTGCGCCCCAGGGCTGCTTGCGTGAGCACGAGGTTTGCGTTGACCGACTCGGGCATGGTCGGGGCGAGTGGATGCAGGGGCCGCTGTTCGGCCGGTAATCGCGGCGGGGTGGGAACGAGCCGGGCGCCCATGGCGAACAGCGGCTTCTCGAGCAGACGCACACAGAGCGCGCTGCAGGTTTGGGTCAGCGTGTGAGCAGCACAAACGAGCAGTACCGAAGCGGAGAGCCGGGGGTAGATCGCAAGCACCACCACCGCGCCAACCAGCGCCGAGAGTACCGCGATGCACGCGTGCAGAAACGCCGCCCTCCGCGCTTCGCCGCCGAGCGTCCCGGCCGTGATCGCTGCAATGGCCGTCAGCCCGAACGTGCTTCCCACCGCCGCGGACGCGGCCATCTCCGCGGGCAACCACCCTCGTGCCATCAGCGCCATCGCCAGCACAACGGTTCCCACGGACGAACGGATAATCGAGGAGATCACCGCCCCCAGAAGGAGACCACCCGCAATCGCCCCTCCCCGGGCCAGACCGCCGCCCAGCACACCGCCCGACGCGTCTATCATCCAACGCGAGTCGGCGACTACGGCCAGCCGCCCGGTCATCAGATCGAGCGCAAGCAGAACCAGGGCAAGCCCCGCGATGAGATCGCCATACGTGTATCGACGGAGGCTTCCGCTGAGGCGGAACGGCAGAGATACCGCCATGAGAAGCAGCGCGGGAACGGCGAGCGCAGCGCGAAACCCGATCAGACCAATCAGCCACGGTACCGCGGTCGCCCCAAGATTGATTCCGACCATTATCCAGAGCGATCGCTCGGCAGAGACCGCCCCACTGTCGATCATGGTCACCAGCGACACCGTGCCCGAGGCACTCGACCCCCCCGCGGCTACCAGACCGCCGAGACCCAGTCCGCGCAGGCGTCCGGCATGCGCTTCGGCGGCACAACGGCGAAACCACGCCCCGATCCATCGCATGGAGACCGAGGTAATCTCGCGGTATCCCAGCAGAAACACCCCAAGCGCACCGAGGGCCGTCAGAATGGCAAACCCCTGCGACAGACCGGACCACGCGCTCACGACGCGTTCTCCGGTCCGTAGAGAAAACCGTCGTTTACGCGTTCCTTCAGAAACGCCCGAAACCGCTTTCGGTGGCCCGGCATGCGAAGCGCGGTGTCGAGGGTGTTGTCGTTGTCGGTGAACTTGATGTCGCCGGAGATATCGAGGTAGGTGTGGGCATCGTCCACACTGACAATGTAGGGTGCAGACTGCTTGCTGATGAGCAGGTAGTTCAGAATGATGTTGCCGGTACGGTGGTTCCCCTCAAGAAAGAGTTGTGGGCGGCTCAGCTGCCGCGAGTAAAAGCCGGTCGCCAGCGCGCACGCATCCTTCTCTTTTCGCTTCTTCAACACCCACTCCTTGATCGGCTTGATCCTGCTCAGGAAGCTGTTGCGGGTCTCCTGGAGATGCTGATAGTACTGGGCACGGGTATCGCGGTCGGTGCCACACAGGACGATGTGGTTCAGCTCCAGCAGGGCGTGAAGCCCAACGGGGGTGAAGAGATCCATCTTCCTGACGAGAAGCGAGTTGAGGAAGTCGTACGCCTCGACAATCTGATGAACCATACCGGCGGTGAGATCCTCGCGTCGCATGGCGAGACGATCGTTAATGGCGGGAAAGGCAGCCTGGAACCGCATCAATGACGTCTCAATGGTGGAGAGATTGAACAGCCTCTGCATCGCGCCTTTCTCCCATGCCGAACCCGTTTCGCGCCGCCGGCGGAGCCACGCGAGCGGTCCGTCGCCGAAGAATCAGCTGAAGGTACCCGCCAGGTACTCCCTGGTCCGCTCTTCCCGGGGATTGGAGAAGATCACCGACGTCTTCGACACCTCCACCATTTCCCCCACGTAAAAGAACGCGGTGTAGTCGCTGACCCGGGTGGCCTGCTGCATGTTGTGGGTCACGATGACAATGGTGACCTGATCCTTCAACTGCTGGATGAGCTGTTCCACCCGCATGGTCGCATTGGGGTCGAGCGAACTGGTTGGTTCATCCATCAGGAGCACTTCCGGTTCTACCGCGAGCGCCCGCGCGATGCAGAGCCGCTGCTGTTGCCCGCCGGAGAGGCTGCCGCCGGGACTCTTCAGGCGATCCTTGACCTCGTCCCAGAGCGCCGCATCGGTGAGCGCTTTCTCTACCGCCCGATCGAGCACCGATTTGCTGCGGATCCCCACCAGGCGGAGGCCCGCGCAGACGTTCTCGTAGATCGACTTGGTAGGAAAGGGGGTGGGCTTCTGGAACACCATACCGATCCGGCGTCGAATGAGCACCGCGTCCATCTGAGGCGCGTAGATGTTCTCACCGTCGAGGTACGCAGATCCGGTCACCTCGGTATCGGGGCTCAGATCGTGCATCCGATTGAGCGCGCGCAGAAAGGTGGACTTTCCGCAGCCCGATGGACCGATCAGGGCGGTCACCCGCTGATTGAAGATCGGCATGCTGACGTCGCGAATACCAAACGTTGATTCGCCGTACCGCACCGACAGATCGTCGGTTTCCATCCGGACCACTTCGCCGTCGATGGTTTTCGGTGCATTCGGATTCGTGTCGGCAGGTACCGCAGAACCACCGGGTTGTGCCTGTATCGAACTCATCTCTGTTCTCCTTTTCTCGGTGGGGCCACTCGTGCTGCTCGGGTAATCCGGGCAGGGTGGCTACCAACCGGTACGGTCACCACTTCAGCTTCTGTTCCATCCGGCGCAGGACGACTCGACCAATGTAGAAGGTGATCATCACGAAGAGCAGCAGAATGATCGCACCCCCCCACCCCATCGCGTGCCACTGTCGATACGGACTGATGGCAAGGCTGTACAACCGTTGCGGTAAACTGTCCATCGGCTGCGTGAGATCAAAGCTGATGAAGTTGTTTCCAAACGACGTGAGCAACAGCGGCGCCGCTTCGCCCGCTGCACGCGCGAAGGCGATGAGAATACCGGTGATCACGCCGGCCCGGGCCGCAGGAAGCACCAGCGAGGTGGTCACCTTCCAGCGCGGAAGGCCCAGGCTGAGTCCCGCCTCTCTCAGACTCCACGGCGTTACCGTCAGTACACTCTCGGTCGTCCGGGCGATGATGGGCAGCATGACAAACGCGAGTGCAACCGACCCAGCGAGCGCCGAAAAACCGCCGGTGTTCTTCACCACCAGGGCGTAGGCCAGCAATCCCATCAGGACTGCGGGCATTCCGTTCAGGGTACTGGTCATCAGCCGCGCAACGGGTGCGAGGGGGTGTTCGCGATACTCCGACATCAGTATCCCGGTCGCAATTCCGAAGGGTATCGCCATCACCAGCGCGACCAGGTCGATGACAACGGTACCAATGATCGATGCGGCGAGACCCGCCGGGCGACCCTGCATCGCCCTCGCGGGGCTGCCGAGCTCCTGGGTGAAGAAGTCCACGCTGAACGCCGAGAAGCCGTTCATCACCACGTACACGATGATAATCAACAGCGGAAC
>SLTF01000293.1 GCA_007130025.1 Spirochaetales bacterium
AGCCCTCGTCGTTCTCACCGGTTATGCTGAACACCTCGATGCACTTTCGTTATAACCATGGTCATTTTACTATGGTTATAATAATTTGACAAGCGTTTTGTGTGAAGTGGTGCGAAAATTGTGCTTTGTTTCGGGGCAAGAGATCCAACCCGTATGGTTCTCCATGATGATTGACCGGCTCTACGCCGCGCACTACTATGCATGCGGGAGGCGGTGTGCACCGGCGGTTTATCCTTTCGTTGACACTACTCATCGTTCTGCTCGGAACAGGGGTGCTGGGATTTGCCCTCATTGAGGGATGGACCCTCGACGAGGCGATCTACATGACGCTGATCACCATCACCACGGTTGGATTCCAGGAAGTTCATCCCCTGTCGCCAACCGGGCGTCAGTTCATGATCGTGTTCCTGGTGTTCAGTGTCGCCTCGGTGGGGTATGCGCTGTCGACGGTTGCCGCCTACGTCTTTGAAGGCCAGATCATGACGTCGGTGAAACGACGTCGGAGGGAGCGTGCCGTGAAGAAACTTCGAAACCACTACATCATCTGCGGCCTCGGTGACGTCGGTCGCGAGGTTGCCCGGGAGTTCTCCCGGAACGGACGGTCCTTTGTAGTAGTAGACAAGGACGCCGACAAGCCGGCCCACATACCCGATCTCGATATTCTTCTGGTGCAAGGCGACGCTTCAGAGGAAGCGGTGTTGGAAGAAGCCGGAATCGCCCACGCCGAAGGGCTGGTTGCAACCTTGCCGCACGAGGCGGACAACGTCTACGTGGTTCTCACGGCTCGGCAGATGAACCCGAAGCTCACCATCGTTGCCAAGGCACAGGAAGAAACCACCATCGGCAAGCTCAAGAAGGCCGGAGCCGACCGCGTAGTGACCCCCTCGCAGATTGCGGGGCGACGCATGGCTGCGAGTCTGCTTCGGCCGCAGGTGGTCAATTTTCTGGACGTGGTGGTGGCCGGTGGTGACGTGCTGCTGCGGGTAGAGCAGTTCCGCATCGCGGAAGACTCGCCCATCGTCGGCAGCACGCTGCGCGACCTCAACATCGGTCAGCACACCGGCGCGATAGTTCTGAGCATCCTTGGACCCGACGGCTCGAGCCGCTGCAGTCCAACGGGCGCGCTCAACGTCTCAACTCTCGCTCTCAACGGAAACGATACGCTGATCGCTCTCGGCAGCGAAGACCAGCACGAGCGACTCGGTCGCTTCGTGCAGGAAGGGCCTTCGGCGTCCGCCGGCGGGCAAGCTCTCGGGGAAAAAGCGCCGGCAACCTGAAGGCAGCGCCTGGGCGCCGCCGCGCTCGTGCCAACACCTGACTCCGCTCCCCAACCTACGGCCGTGCTCCGGCCCACCAGGCACGGGGCGATGCGCCGTGCACCCGGCTGAAGCCACGGGCGAAGGCCGCGCTGTTGGTGTATCCGCAGCGTTCGGCAATTTCGCTCACCGGCAGGCGAGAGTTCAGCAACAGAGCTGCCGCGGCGTTCATTCGCGTCCGCTCAAGCAGCCGTCGAAAGTTCTCCCCGCACGCCTCCCGAACTACATGGCGCGCGCGATCGGGACTGAGTCCGAGATCCGCGGCCAGATCGGCCACGGTGACCGGGTGGTGGTAGTGCGCGCCAATGTACCGGCGGATCCGCAGCGCTCTATCCACGTCGGAAATCGCGAGGTCAAGATTCTGCTCCGCGATAATCTCTTTCAGACGGGCGCCGAGCTGGCGCAACGCTTCGAGCGCGCGGTCGAGTTCGTCCCGGCTGCGTGCGGCGAGGCTTCCGGCGACGCCCGCGGCCGCGGCACGGCTCGCGGGCTGGGGCCAGTCCGCACGGGCGTCGGCGCCAAGACGGAACGGCCCGAGAAAGAGCACCACGATGAGCCGGTCCCGATCGAAAACCGGCACGCACACTTCAGTAAGACCGGCGTGGCAGCGGTGTACCCGCCCGTTGCGAAATCGAGCTGCGTCGCGGCGCACCCCATCGACCTCCAGCTCGATACAGCGCGCGCCGTGGGGACCGGTCTTGACGAGGCTGCAAAGCGGATGAGTGTGCCCGAACCGATCAGCCGGCAGGTCGTGCCACAGCGTATGCGTGAGATCGTGCACGGTCACGCGCAGTCCGGTAATGGACTCAGTGAGCGCGATAGCCGTTTCAGCACGTTTTTCAGCCGATTTTTCACGTTTCATAGCCTTTGCGGCATTTTATCATGGAGCCATGACGGAACAACAGCGCTTTCAGTTACGACGCGATATCCCCGTGGAGAACGGCTACGACCTGCTGGTCGCCGGTGGCGGTCCGGCGGGAACGGTGGCGGCGATCGCCGCTTCGCGCGAAGGGCTGCGCACGCTCCTGGTGGAGGCCACCGGCGCGCTCGGCGGCATGGGTACCGGCGGAATGGTGAGCAGCTGGTACTGTCTGGGCAACAACGTTCACTCAATGGTGGGTGGAATCGTAGTTGAGATCTGCGAAGCGCTGTACGAGCGCGGAGCGATCGAGCCGGGCCGCGGTCCCGAACAGTGGCAGCGAACCAAACGCGGGTTTGGCTTTGACCCCGAAGCGCTGAAACGGCTGCTCGACGAGCGGTGCGACGACGCGGGCGTTGAGGTGCGGTTTGCCACCCGCGTGATTGATGCAGAAGTCTCGAACGGGAGCGGCGGCGAGTCGTCACGACACACGGTCCGGGGCGCCGTTCTACACAGCATTGAGGGGTACTCCTTCGTGGCGGCAAAAGCCTTCATTGACGCAACCGGTGATGCTGCTCTCGCCGAGCGGTGCGGCGTGATGTGCCGCGCGGCCGGTCGCGACACCGAGCGGATCATGCCGCCCACGCTCTGCGCCCGCGTCACCGGGATCGACTTTGATCGCTTTGATCGACGCCGCGACCAACAGGCGGGTGTCGACCGGGCGGTCTCAGACGGGTTCTTTTCGCAGCCCGATCGGCACGTTCCCGGTATCTTCCGAACCGGCGAGCGAGACGGAATCCTGAACGCCGGCCACCTCTTTGCAATGGACGCGCTCTCTACGCGAAGCCTTTCGAACGGGTACGCGCAGGGACGACGTCTGGCGGACGAGTACGTGCGCTTCTTCCGTCGGTATCTCCCCGGATGCGAAGAGACCCACCTCTCGGCCACCGCCGCCCTCATGGGAGTGCGCGAGTCGCGACGCATCGTGGGCGAGTACGAACTCTCCTGGGAGGACTTCGTCGCGCGACGCAGCTTTCCCGATCAGATCGGCATCTACTGCAAGCAGGTCGACGTCCACGTCTACGACACCACGCCCGAGGAGTACGCCCGCTTTGAACGAGAGTTCACCGAAGCGGGGCGACCGGCGGACGGCGAGTATTACGGACTGCCGTACGGAATTCTGGTTCCGCGGGGGTTCACCAACCTGTGGGCGGCGGGCCGCTGCGTCTCAACCGATGTGAGAGTGAACGGATCGCTCCGGGATCAGCCGGGATGCATGCTGCTCGGACAGGCGGCAGGGACCGCGGCGGCGCAGCACGTGGCAGCCGGCGAACCCGCGTGTGCGCTTAACACCCGAACCCTGGTGGCGACCCTTCGCGCCCGCGGCGCGAACCTGCCGCAGAAGCGGCTCGCCGACACGATGACCCGCTGCCCACCTACCCCGCCGGGGGCGGAAAGAGCTCGTTGACCTCGTCGACGGTGGCCGCATCCAGACGCAGCCCCGAGGCCCGCGCGTTCTCCTCGATGTGCTGAACCGAGGTGCCGCCGATGATGACCGAGTCCACTTCCCGGCGCTGCAGGAGCATCGCGATTGCCAGCTGCGCAGGGGTGAGTCCCCGAGCGTCGGCGATTCGCTTCAGTCCGGCAACGCGGCGGCGCACCTCGTCGCTCTGCAGATTCTCACGCATGAACATATTGAGACTGGCGACGGAGCCGCGGCTGCCTTCGGGTGGCGCTCCGTTGCGATACTTGCCGGTGAGCACCCCTTCGGCAAGCGGCGAAAAAACCGTCACGCCCAGTCCGTGGTGCTCGCAGACCGAGAGGATGCGCGACTCGACGTCGCGGTGGATGAGCGAGTAGCGAGGCTGGTTCACCGCAGGCGGAATCCAGCCGTTGGCCTTACACTTGCTGGCCGCCTCGGCGATCTGGTCGCTGGTCCACTCGCTGACGCCCCAGTGGAGGATCTTCCCGGCGTGAATCAGGTCCTGCATCGCCTGGATGGTCTCCACCAGCGGGGTGTTCTCGTCGTATCGGTGACAATAGTAAAGGTCTACATACTCCACGCGCAGCCGTTTCAGGCTGTCGTGAATGGAATCAAAAATGTGCTTGCGCGAGAGCCCCCGGTTGTTGACGCCTTCGCCCATGGGGAAATAGACCTTTGTGGCCAGAACGTAGTCCTGTCTGATCGCTGACTCCGGAAGAATGGCGCCGAGCATCTCTTCGGCGCCGCCCTTCGCGTAAACGTCGGCGGTGTCGAAGTAGTTGATGCCGAGGTCCAGGCAACGACGGATGATGCGGTCGGCCACAGCGCGATCCACCTGGGAGCCAAAGGTGAGCCATGTTCCATAGGCAATCTCGCTGACCAGCAATCCGGTATTGCCGAGGCGTCGGTATTTCACGCCCCCAGTATAGCCCAAAATCCGCAGCTTGCCATGTTCCGGAGGCGCCGGTATACTTTCCGGATAGAATTCCCCGACACGTCCCGGTAGGCCCATGGATGGTTTGCATTGTGGGTGTCGTGTCCGCTTCGGCGCAACTGCCTGAGGATTCGCATGAAAGAGTACCAGTACTGGATCGGCCTGGATGTCGGATCCACCACGGTAAAAGTCGTGGTGATCGAACCCTGGGGCCGCGACATTATCTATAGCGACTATCGCCGCCATAACGCCGAACAGAGCACCGCGGCATCTGCCCTTCTCATGGACGCTCACGCCCGGGTGGGCACCAACTGCGCGCTCGCGGTCTGCGGATCGGGCGGCAGCCGCATCGCCGAAACCCTCCAGGCGTTCTTTGTGCAGGAGGTGGTGGCCAACTCCATCGCGGTCTCCCGCTTCTTCCCGCAGACGCGGGTCGCGATTGAGCTCGGTGGACAGGACGCGAAGGTCATCTTCTTCCGCCACGACGAGCGCTCGGGCGAACTGGTGGCCTCCGACATGCGCATGAACGGCAGCTGCGCGGGAGGAACCGGAGCCTTTGTGGACCAGGTGGCGGAGCTGCTTGGCGTCCGCACGGAAGAGTTCAACCAACTCGCCGCCGCCGGAACCCACGTCTACGACATCTCCGGGCGCTGCGGTGTGTTTGCCAAAACCGACATCCAGCCCCTGCTCAACCAGGGCGTCAGCCGTGAAGACATCGCGTTGTCTACCTTTCACGCCCTGGCAAAACAGACCATCGGCGGCCTCGCACAGGGCATGGAGATTACGCCGCCGGTCTTGTTTGAGGGAGGCCCCCTCACCTTCAACCCGCGCCTGGTTGGGGTGTTTGCCGAGCGCCTCGGCCTCGACGACGCACAGACCATCATCCCCGAGCGGCCCGAAACCATGGTCGCCCACGGTGCCGCCCTCTCCATTGGCGCCCTGTTTGAAGAGCGCGAGAGCCGGTACGACGGCCGCATCGCGCCGCAACGCCTGAAGCGGCGTGGAGAGCAGCTCACCGACGACGCTCCAGCCGTTGCCACCCTACCGGCGCCAACCAATCTCTTCTTCGCCGACCGCGGGGAGCGCGACGCCTTCACCGAGCGCCACACCCCTGAACCATTTCACCCGGTGGAGTACCCCGCCGGCAGCCAGGTACGCGCGTGGATGGGCATTGACGCGGGATCCACCACTACCAAGTTTGTCCTGCTCGACGAGGACGAGCGGGTGATCAACACCTTCTACGCGAGTAACCGCGGAGAACCACTGGACGTGATCCGCGGCGCCCTCGCCGATCTGCGCGACGCCTACCGCGACTCGGAGGTCGATCTCGAGATCCTCGGAGTCGGCACCACCGGCTACGGAGAGAAGCTCTTCGCCGAGGCCTTCCACGCCGACTACCACACCGTGGAAACCGTGGCCCATGCCACCGCGGCGCAGAAGATCGCCCCCGGTGTCAGCTTCA
>SLTF01000065.1 GCA_007130025.1 Spirochaetales bacterium
ACGATAAGGTAGAGCTCTGCTGGGTGGATGAGCAGAAGAACCATCTCCGTGTGTCGGGAACGGTGGACATCTCAGGGGATCCTGAGAAGAAGCGGGAACTCCTGCGCCTCCACCCCGGCGCGAAGGGGCTCTTCAAGGACGAGTACGATCCCAACCTTGTGCACGTCGAGGTAACCCCCACGCGGGTGCGCTGGAAAGAGCATTCGTTTGGCGAGTATCACGAGGTGGAGTAGGGGCTCACGTTGTCACGGTCACTCGCTGAACGCCGATGAACTCATTGGAGACCGGCTCCTCAACCTCAAGGCAGAGCTCAATAGCTTCCTGGATCCGTTTCATCAGAACGTCCAAGGATTTCGCTTGGGTGTGGCAGCCTTTCAACGTTGGTACAGATGCAACGTAATACTCATCCTGATCTTTCTCGATCACGACATTGAACTCTGTCTTCATGTTCACCTCGACTCCCTCTTGATCTACTATACCGCGTTATGGTGACAGAATCATCCCACATTGGACGCCGGAAACGGGACATGGCGCAAGAGAGACGGGTATGGATGACGCCGGGACCCAGATCGTACCCGCGTCCTACTCGTCAGCGTACTGATCCGCCGTGGCTCGAAACCAGTGCGCCGCGCGGGCACGCAGCTCCGGAGGGCTGAGTATCTGTGCGTTTGGTCCCCAGTTCGAAACCCAAAACAGCGTCTGCGTCTGCTGATTGGTGGTGAAGCGCAGGATGATGCTCCCATCGGTAACCTTCTCGATGCGCTGGTTGGGGTGCCACATTCGTTCCTGAATCTTTGAAGCAGCCGGTGGTTGGAAGCGGATGGCGACATCGACCTGCTCCTCTTTCAGGAAGACCCCAAACGACGGGTCGATGTAGTCCTCTGCGCGAAAATCTTTTGGCCGGTTGAAGCGGGCCGCATCCCGCCGGCAGCTCTTGATGCGGGCGAGCGCGTAGATGCGGACACTCTCATCATGGTGGGACCATCCCAGGAGGTACCACTCCCCCTTGTGCCCCACGATGTGGTACGGGTCAATCGCTCGCGTCGCTGCGGTATCGTAGCCGGGCGCCTGGTACTGAATCTGAGCGGTGCGTTCCTCGTTCAGGCAGCGCTGCAACGTGTCCCACACCTGTTGATTGATTTCGGTGACCGGCTCGGCAATGACGCTGAGGTTCCCGGCGAGCTCGCTGCTGTGCACGCTGACTCGATCCGGCAGAAAGGCGGCAAGCCGGGTGAAGACCTGCTGCATCCGCTCGTAGAACGGGCTGTTGCGGTAGCTGGAGAGTGCACGGTCAGCCACCAGAATGGCCAGGAGATCGCCCTCACTCAGACTCAAGGCCGGCAGGTTGAAGCTCTCATCGCTGTAGAAGTAGCCGTGTCTTCGAGCGTCGTACTCGATGGGGGCGCCCTGGTCGCGCAGCCACTCGATGTCACGCTTCCAGGTGCGCGTGTCAAAGGTCTCACCCGCTTCACTCAGGTAGTCGCGCCGAAAGGTAGCGGCCGAGGGATAGTCGCGCTTGTAGCGCAACCGCCGGTCAATGAAGGCCACACGCTGCATCTTTGCCCGAAAGCTCATATCCCGGAGCTTAGCATGGAATTGTTGGGTAGGGGGGCGATCAAACGCGTGAGCGGCATGGGACTCTCTGTGTCACGCCCTTCGGGTTATCCTTGAGTCATGAGTACAGAAACCGCCCCGGTGAGAGAAGAGGAGGTTGTACCATGACTCAATTTCTTGAGACGTTTCTGAACAAGGATAACAAGATTCCGGGATACGAGCGGTTTTCCTGCAGCTCGCGATACCTGCGGTTCAAGAGTGATCAGCACCAGACCCCTGAGGATTACCGACGTATCGGCCGTGCGCTTGGATACAACGTAGAGAGTCCGAACTTCATGGAGAAGCTCCGTCGACGCCGCCGGCGGCTCGACGCGATGGACTGCGATATTCCGTACGACTATCTCAAGCACATCGGGGCCGATCGGGACGAGCTGGAAACGTGCATTGAGGCGGATGCTGCGCTGTTTGAAGAGGAGCGCGACAAACCCCGCTACCCGGAGAAAGCGATTGTACGATACGCGGCGGCACTCTATGGAACGTTCCCGTTCCCCGAAGGGACTACTGAGGAGCGCGCGATACGCATTCTCCTCGAGAGTGACGTGGCACGACTATCCAAGATGATCTCGTACCCGCAGCTGTTAGTAGTCGTTCTGGGTCCGGGCCACGACGTTTCACCGACCTACGTATGGTATCCACCGGAAGCGGAGTTTCGGCGCAACCATATTCGCATCCGGAGTCTTCCGGGGAGCATGGGAGTGACTCGACTGCGATGATTGCACGGGTTTCCACTACTCCGCGTGTTTGGCATCGGGAACCGGCGTTCTCAGGAGTCAGTCTGTCGGGTGGGTGTGCCAACTATCGCGGCAGCGCGCGGACCAACGTTCCCTCCCCCCCGAAGGTCAACGAGCCATCCGCACCAGCTCCCTCACTGCACGCATCATCCCGTGGTGAAGCGGCGAGGGGAGCGAATGCAACGCAAACCACTCGAGCCGAGTGAACTCCTGTCCGCAATACGCCTTCGCATCTGAGGGGTACGGCAGAATAAAGGTGGTAAAGGAGAAGACGCCCGGGACATACAGCCGCACCAGTGGCAACTCCTCTCCCGATCCGTTCGGGTGGAAGCGCACGCCGATCTCCTCGGCTGTCTCTCTCAGGGCCGTCTCCAGCGGCGTCTCTGCACTCCCGGTGTGTCGGTTGCGTTCGCCGCGCCCACCGGGGACGCTCCAGTGCCCGGCATACGGGTGATACCTGCGCTTCCCCAGGAGCACCTCCACGGTGTCTCCCTTCTCTCGATAGAACAGAACCCCCGCGCCACCGTACGGACGCACCCGGCCGTTTTTCTGCATGGTTCAACCGTTTCGCCTTGTGTGGATAACTTCGGGCTCAGGGCAGCTTGAGCCCTTGCGACGCGTAGCCCGTGAAGCGGGAGTCGGCGGTCAGCATCGTCAGCCCCCGTTGGATGCACTGCCAGATCAGCAGTCGATCGAAGGGGTCCTTGTGTCCGGCCTGCTGCTTCAGGTTATGCCCGCCGGCCGCCTCGCCTGCGTCCAGGTCCAGAATCTGATAGCCGCTCTCCCGTGCGGCGGGTATCAGCTCCTCGGGTGTCGTACCCTTCAGGTGCAGTTTGCCGAGCGCGTATTTCAGCGAAACCTCCCAGAACGAGACAGCACTGACGTACTTGGTATCAACCTTGTTCTGGAGAATCGAGCGGCTCAATGGGTCCAGCCGCTCAGGCTCGATGAGACTCCACAGCAGATAGTGGGTATCGACCAGATAGTTCATTCGCCGAGCAGTTCCTCACCGCTCATCTCAAAGTCATCCGCGAACGAGACGCGCGCCTTCCCCTGCAGCCGTCCGAGCGAGACCGCGTTGTTCTGTGTGTAGGTCGAGTAGGGGATCAGCACGGCCACATTTTCGCGCTTTCGGCCATACGAGATGACGATCTCTTCGCCGCGCTTGACCTGTTCGACGACTTCCGAGAAGTTCGCTTTGAACTCACCGACCCGCATGGTCTTCATGCTCACAGAGTAGAGCGAGTTCTATTTCGTGTCAAGTTGTCTCGATCTTTCATGCAGCATCAATCTACCCTAAACTCAAAACAATTTCGAGCGTGGGACAGCTTGTGTCCCCATCCCTGGCCTATTCTGCGGGCATGAGAAGACGAAACCTTTCCCCCCGTTCGGGTCTGGATCATGGCGATGCGTGGGCGCCCGTGATGCGTGCCGCGGCATCGCGGCTGAGTCTGCGCTTTCCGCGTGAGCGGGAGACCCTCCTGCTGCTGCTCGAGGCGTGTACCGAGCGCGAGCTGCAGCGCGCCGCTCGCGAGCTGGTAGCCGGGGATGGCCGTGAGGTCGCGTCCGCGGTTACCGACGCGCTTGATCGGGCGAGTATTCCCATTGAGACGATTCACGACGGACGGACGTGCCGGGATGATCTCAGCAGCGCGCTTCACCTGCTTGTGCAGCGGGACGAGGCGCCGGTCACGCGGGCGCTGGTTCGCATTCTGCAGGACCAGCTCGGAGCTCACGCCGACCGCGGCGGGCCGTTGCCCGCACCGCCGATTGCGCGGACGCTGCGGGAAACCTTCGCCCTGACCGGCGACGAGCAGAGCGTTCTGGTCGCGCTGTTCGCCGCCAACGAGCTCGACGACGTAAACACGCTGCTTCACCAGCAGGCCGATCGCCGCGCGCTCTCTGCACTGGCCGACGTTGCCGGAGTCTCGGTTGCCGAGTACGCCCGGCTCACCGCGGCCGGCGGGCGGCTCGAGCGCTTTGGGCTGATCACGCACGGTCGCGGTTCCCGCGACAGCTGGAACGACGTGTCGCTCTCTGCCCCGGTTCTCTTCTCCTTCCTTTCGCACACCCTCGATGACCTGAGCGGGGGCATTTTCGCGGCATCGCGGGAGGCGCGCCTGACCCCGGAAGACTTCCCGCTCTCCGCCGTGGAGCGCGCCGTGATCAGGGGCGCCCTGTCGGCCGGTCGATCGGTTCTGCTCGCGGGTTCTCCGGGAGTGGGAAAGACCGAGTTTGCGTACGCGGTTGCCGCGGCCATGGGACGGACGGTTCGATCGGTTGAGACCACCTCGCGGCATGGGTCCGGGTTTCGGGAGCGCTCTTCGGCGCAGGACCGGATGTCGCTGGCGCGAATGGCGTCCCGGCTGATCGACCCGGAGCGCGAGCTTCTCTTGATTGATGAAGCAGATGCAATTCTCCAGAGCGCGGGAGGAATCCTCGGAGCGATCTTTGGAGGAAGCAGCTTCGACAAGGCGGAGCTGAACGCCTTTCTCGAGGAGCTCAGCGTGCCGACCATCTGGATTACCAACTCCGTCTCCATGGTTCCACCGTCGGCCATGCGGCGCTTCGCCCACGTCTGTCGCTTCAGTCGGCCCACGCGCACGGGGCGTGAACGAATCATTGCCGACCGCCTCGGCGAATCCGGATTGCCGATGGAACCACACGCCGCGCGGGATATCGTGCGCCGCTACGATCTGACGCCCGCGGCGATCGACCGGCTGGTCTGCGCCCTCGAATCTGCACCGCTTCGTGAGCCCGCGGAACTCAGCCGTTTTGCGGATGCCTACCTGCGAGCCGGTTCCCGCGGGCCGCTCGCCGCGGAGTACCGGCCGCTGCCCTCAGCGGTCTCCAACTACGACGCATCGCTCTGCAACGCGTCGGTACCCGTGACGGATCTGCTGCACACCGTTCGCACGCGCGCCGAAGCCGGGCGCCCGACGCGCCTGCTGTTCGCAGGTCCACCCGGCGGAGGCAAGACGCAGTTTGCCCTGCACCTCGCCGACGAACTCGGGCGTGAGGCGCTCGTGCAGCGCCCCTCGGATCTCCTGTCTCCCTTTGTGGGAGTCGCCGAGCAGAACATCGCCCGCATGTTTGCCGAGGCCGAGGCGACCGACGCGCTTCTGATTCTGGACGAGGCAGACGCCCTGCTCGCCGACCGGGCAGGCGCTCACCGCTCGTGGGAGGTCACCCAGGCCGCGGAGTTTCTGCAGGGCGTGCAATCGTTCGGCGGCACGCTGATCGCCTGCACCAACCGCGTCGAGGCGATCGATCCCGCGCTGCGGCGCCCCCACTCATGTTGAGCGACATCGCCAACGCGGCCGACATGCTGACCTCCGACCCGGAAGCAGACCCGTGCATCGCCGAAGAGATCATGGCGGAGATTATCGCCAACGCACGGGCGAGAGACCGTACCCGCCCGGTCGGGTTTTGAGCGGACACGGATGAGTTGCCGGGCTACCGCCTGCGATGCCGGTCGATGCCGGCTCGAACGTGGGGAGGGCATCGGGCGTAGTCGACCACATCCACGGCGAAGCTGCTCTCCTCAGCGATCGCTTCGGCCTGGGAAAGGTCACCGCCAATGACGGCGAGGTCAATGTCAAAGTGCAGGGTGCGCACCGAGCGGTCGGCAACCGACCCAAACAGCACCACCTCCGTACAGCCCGCCTCGCGCTGCATCCGCTCGATCAACCGCGTGGCCTCTTCGCGTGCGTGAGCGAGCCGCTGCTCGATCCGTCGGGCTTCCGCCTCGTTCTGCTCTTTGATGCCGCGGGCGTACGGGGTCGGGTCAAACGGGATCACGCGAGCTGCTCCGCGATCAGGCGCAGTTTCTCGCAGTACTCAGAATAGATGCCGGGGAGCCGTTCCAGAAGGGCTCGTGTCATCTGCTGCACCGCGAGCGTCTTGGTGACGTCGAGGTCTTCTCCGTAGAGGTTTCGAAAACGGTGGCGGAACTTCAGCAGCTCCATCACTCGCTTTCGGTCGGTCGGTTCGGACAGGAAGGCAGGTCGGAGACCAGGAATCTCCAGCGCCATTCGTTCTACCAGGGCTTTGTGCCACGCGTCGGGCGGCAGGTTGTTCTCAAAGAACTTCGACACGCGCAGAAACGAGTTCTCTAATACCCCGTAGATTCCGTGGATCGTAAACGCGAGAGCCGCCAGGTCGAGAAGGTCGTTTGCGCCCGCGGAAAACCGATCCCACGCCCGTCGATTTAATTCATCGAGGCGCATCAACTCCGCCAGGTTTCCGTTCAGCTCCGCAATGAGCGTGAGCAATCCCTCTCGCGTGCGCACGATCTCTCCTTGTGAGTGCATTGTACCACGCGTGTCCCCGAAGTTTGAAGCCGCACAGATTTCTGAATCTCGAGAGCCGCTCGGTTGATGCAGGGCGAGAAGCTAAACTCCGCTTGACTTATCGCACGATATTCGTGTACACTATTCTCGTGAGAAATATTACGTTCAGTGCAGATGAGCATCTTATCGAAGCCGCCCGCACAAAGGCTCAGAGGGCTCAACGTACGCTCAATGATGAGTTTCGTGCGTGGCTCGCAGAATACGTTGGACGGGAAGAACGCGTGTCGAGGGCAGGGCACGTTATCGATCACCTGTGCAGCTACGCAACAACATCGGGACGGCGGTTTTCACGAGACGAAATGAATGCCCGCTGAATTCATCGATTCAAACGTATTCGTCTATCTGTTCGACAAGACTCAGACGCACAAGAAGGAGCGAGCTCGAAGCATAATTGAACAGGGAATTCGGAACGGAGACGCGATCATCAGTTTTCAGGTTGTGCAGGAAGTTCTGAACGTGATTACCCACAAAATGACTGTTCCTGTCACCGACGGTGATGCTGTCGCCTTCCTTGACAGCGTTCTGATGCCAATGTGTCGGGTGTACCCCTCGGATCAGCTCTATCGCCAGGCACTTGATCTGAAGCAACGGTTCCGATACGGCTTCTTCGACTCGCTGATCCTCGCATCAGCGATGGAGTCGGGATGTACTCGCGTGATCACCGAGGACATGCAGCACGGACAAAGAATCGGTAACCTTCTCATATTCGATCCCTTCCAATGAAGCCGACACCCCACGACCTGGACCAGCTCCGTCGCCTCATCGCCTCCGCCCGCAGCATCACCGTGCTCACCGGCGCGGGCGTCTCCGCGGAGAGCGGCATCCCCACCTTCCGCGACGCGCAGACCGGCTACTGGGCTCGCTTTCGCCCGGAGGATCTCGCCACGCCCGAGGCGTTCCGGCGCGATCCCGATCTGGTGTGGCGATGGTACGCCGAACGGCGGCGGGCGGTGCTGGGAGTTACCCCCAACGCGGGGCACCGGGCGCTGGCACGGCTGGAGGGCAGGGTGGAGCGCTTCTCTCTGGTCACGCAGAACGTGGACGGCCTTCATGCCAGAGCGGGCAGCCGCACGGTAATCGAGTTGCACGGCAGTATCCTGCGGGTGCGCTGCTTCAAATCGTGCGTGAGCTACACCGCGGGCACGGACAAGGCCGCCACAGGCGCGCCGGAAGCAGAGGCCGTCTTCGCAGCGGACACCCCGCCGCGCTGCCCGCACTGCGGGGACTTCCTGCGGCCCGATGTGGTCTGGTTCGGTGAGAGCCTGCCGGAAGACGCGATCGAGGCCGCGGTTGCCGCCACCGAACAGTGCGACCTCTTTCTGAGCGTCGGCACCTCGACGGTGGTCTATCCCGCGGCCATGCTTCCGGATGCAGCCCGCGACGCGGGCGCCACGGTGGTGGAAATCAACCCGCAAGAGACTCCGTTCTCGGCTCGGGCGTCTCTCTCCATCCGGGGCACCGCCGCCACGGTACTCCCGGCGGTCATCGAGTAGCGGCGGCGCCGTGTCACCGGCGCCCACATTCCGGAATCAGTCCCACTCCAGCGAGCCGGTCTGGTACTCGGTGACGCGTGTCTCGAAGAAGTTCTTCTCCTTGGCGAGATCGGTGGACTGGCTCATCCAGGGGAAGGGGTTGGCGGTGCCGTACTGCTTGGGCAGGTTGATACGCTCGAGGCGGCGGTCGGCGATGTGCTCCACGTAGTTGCAGAACTGCTCCGCGTTGATGCCGACGATTCCGTCGGGGCAGGCGTCGCGGGCGTAGACCTTCTCCAGCTCCACCGACCGGGTGATGAGATCCACCAGCTCGTCCTGGAACGAGGGCGTCCAGACGCCGGGGTTCTCGGCACGGATGGTGTTGATGAGGTCGCAGCCGAAGGCGAGGTGCAGACTCTCGTCGCGCATGATGTACTCGAACTGCTCGCCCACGCCCACCATCTTCTTCTGCCGGCGCAGCGCGAGCATCATCGCAAAGCCCGCGTAGAAAAAGATCCCCTCCATGATCACGTAGAATCCAACCAGGTCGTGCAGAAAGCGGCGGATGTTCTCCTCGCCCTCGGTGGTGAAGTTGGGATCAAACACGCTCTTGGTCAGCTCGATAACAAACTGGTCCTTCTCGCGGATGGAGGGGATGGTCTCGTACATGCCGTAGAGCGACTCGGGATCGAGGCCGAGCGAGTCGCAGCAGTAGATGAAGGTGTCGGTGTGCACCGCCTCCTCGAAGGCCTGGCGAAGCAGGTACTGCCGGCACTCGGGGTTGGTGATGTGGTTGTAGACCGCGAGCACCAGGTTGTTGGCGGTCAGAGACTCCGCGGTCGAGAAGAAACCTAGGTTCCACATCACCAGCCGCCGCTCGCGCTCGGAGAGCACGGTGCCGGACTTCCACTGCTCGATGTCGTCCTGCATGGCGATCTCTTCGGGAACCCAGGTGTTGGCAAGCGCATCCTTATAATGCTGCCGTGCCCAGGTGTAGGTCATCGGCAGGATCTTGTTGGGGTCGGTCTTGGAACTGTTGATGATCGGCATATCGGTCTCCTGTGAGTGGGTTGGTTCCGCGCGCCTACTGGCACGCCTCGCAGTCGGGGTCGAGCACGCTGCACGCGCTGCCCACCGCGGTGGCCGGTTGAACGGCCACGACGGGTTGCGGCGGCGCATCGCCGGCGGTGTCGTGGGTCTCACCGTCGGCCGTACCACCCACCGTGCGCTTCTGCGTGTATCCGTACTTGCCGGCGTCGAGGGTGGATTTCTCGATCTGCGAGGCGGCGAGGGTGCGCAGGTAGTAGGTGGTCTTGAGGCCCATCTCCCACGCCTTCATGTAGATCTCGTGCAGCTTGGGGCCGGAGGCTCCCTGCATGAAGACGTTGTGGGACTGGCTCTGGTCGATCCACTTGCCGCGCAGCGCCGTCAGCGAGATCAGTGCCTTGGGGTCAACCTCGAATGCCTCTTTGTAGAGGTCGCGCAGCTCCTGCGGGATGCCTGCGATGCGCGCGAGCGATCCGTCGTGGTACTTCAGCTGGTCGAGCATCTCGTCGTTCCAGAGGCCGCGCGCCTTGAGGTCGCGTACCAGGTAGGAGTTGACCACGGTGAACTCGCCGGACATGTTGGCCTTCACGTAGATGTTCTTGTAGATCGGCTCGATGCAGGGGAAGCAGCCGGCAATGTTGGAGATGGTCGCCGTGGGAGCGATGGCCATGGTGTTGGAGTTGCGCATTCCGTGGCGCTTCACGTGGTCGCGAACCGGCTGCCAGTCGAGGCGGCTGTCGCGCGGCACCGGGATGGTGGTTCCCCGCTCGGCCTCCAGCAGGTTGAGGGTGTCCAGCGGAAAGATGCCGCGGTCCCACTTGGAACCGGGGTAGCTCTCGTAGGCGCCTCGTTCGGCCGCCAGACGCGATGAGCCGAGGATGGCATGGTAGGCGATGAACTCCATTGATTCGTCGGCAAACGCACGCGCTTCGTCGCTGTCGATCGGCATGCGCTGCACGAAGAGCGCGTCCTGAAAGCCCATGAGGCCAAGTCCAACCGGCCGATGGCGAATATTGGAGCGGCGTGCCTCTTCGGTGGGGTAGAAGTTGATGTCAATCACGTTGTCGAGCATCCGCATCGCGGTCTCCACCGTATCCGCCAGAAGGTCATGGTCGATGCCGGCCGGTGAGGTGTGGCGTGCAAGGTTGACCGAACCGAGGTTACAGACGGCGGTTTCGCTCTCGGAGTTGTTGAGGGTGATCTCGGTGCAGAGGTTGGAGTTGTGCACCACGCCGTCGTGGTCCTGCGGTGAGCGGATGTTGCTCGGATCCTTGAAGGTGATCCACGGATGGCCGGTCTCGAAGAGCCGGGTCAGCATCTTGCGCCAGAGCTTGACCGCCTCGACTTCCTTGAACTTGTGCATGCGGCCGGCAGCGGCCTCGGCCTCGTAGAAGTGGTAGCGTTCCTCAAAGGCTCGTCCGTAGATCTCGTGCAGGTCGGGGGCTTCGTCCGGCGAGAAGAGGGTCCAGGGGCCGTTCTCCCGGACGCGCTTCATGAAGAGGTCGGGGATCCAGTTGGCGGTGTTCATGTCGTGGGTTCGCCGACGATCATCTCCCGTGTTGCGCCGCAGGTCCAGGAAGTCTTCGATATCCAGGTGCCAGGTCTCGAGGTAGGCGCAGGTAGCGCCGCGGCGCTTGCCGCTTCGGTTGATGGCAACGGTGGCGTCGTTCGCGATCTTCAGAAAGGGGATGACGCCCTGGCTCTCCACCTTGGTAGAGTTGATGTGGCTGCCCGTTCCGCGAATGGCGGTCCAGTCGTTTCCGATGCCGCCCGACCATTTGGAGAGCTGCGCGTTGTCGCCGATCACCTTGAAGATGTGGGCGAGGTCGTCCTTCACCGTGCTGAGATAGCAGGAACTCAGCTGCGGATGGGTGAGACCGGAGTGGAAGAGGGTGGGGGTAGAGGCAACAAAGCGAAGCGTGGAGAGCACCTCGTAGAACTCGATCGCGCGCCGTTCGCGGGCATCTTCCGCTATCGCCAGCCCCATCGCCACGCGCATCCAGAACCCCTGCGGAGTCTCGATGGTGCGTCCTCCCATGCGGACGAAGTAGCGCTCGCCAAGCGTTTCGATGCCGAGGTAGTCCAGAAGATCGTCACGCTCGGGAACCAGGGCTACGGCGAGGCGCTCCAGATCGAAGGAGGCGAGCCGTGCGTCGAAGACGCCGGCGGAAACGCCTTCCGCGATTCCCACGGCAAATGACTCGCGGTAGCGCACCTCGTAGGTGTCTTCGCTCACCTTTCCCGCGAACACATCGCGTTCTCGACGTCTGCGGTCCAGGCGCGCTGCGAGTCTGCTGTAGGCCGGGTCTTTCTCGATGAAGGCGGTCACGGCAAGGATGAGCGCCCGCTGCAGCTCGCCGGTGGTGATCCCGTCGAAGATATTGCGCTCCAACTCGCCCATGATGAGATCAATCTGGATCTCGGTTTCCAGTTCCCGAGCGCACGAGGCGATCGTGGTGGTGATAGCGTCGCGCCGGAAGCCCTCGCTTCGGCCGTCGCGCTTCTTCACCACCAGTTTTCCCGTGGCCGCGCGGTGAGCGCGCTCGGCGGCCTCTCGCTCCCGCGCCTCTTTTCGCTTCTCGCGGTAGAGGATGTAGCGCTTGGAGACCTCGTAGAGGCCCGCGGCAACCAGCTGCTGTTCCACGATGTCCTGAATCTGCTCAACGGTCGGAGTTGCCGACGCGTAGATCTGGTCTACCTGTTCACACACCGCGTCAATCAGCCGGTCGAAGTCGGTGACCTCAATCGCCCGTTCGGCCGCGTCGAACGCCTTCTTGACGGC
Organism: Spirochaetales bacterium; assembly: GCA_007130025.1. Lineage (GTDB taxonomy): Bacteria > Spirochaetota > Spirochaetia > DSM-27196 > PWMO01 > PWMO01. Next base: position 11,999 of record SLTF01000065.1, read on the forward strand.
GATCGCGATTCGGTCCCGGTCAAAATCAACCCGTGTTCCGTTTCGCTTTACTACCTGTTTTCCGTTCATCGATGCCCTCCCAGTCCGGCAATACCTGAATAAATCAGTCGACATTGAACATATCGGATTCATCACCAAACAATCAAGGGGAAAGCGCTATATATAGCGTCATTTAGTAAAAAAAATTCTCATCAAACACTATATAACCCGTGTGCAGAGCGACAACCCGGGTCTGCGGAGTGCGTTGGCCGCACGCTCTGGAGCGAAGCACAATTTTGGCACCACAGCGTATTGAACACCGCTGCAACATGCTGGTATACTGACCAACACGAATCTGCACAGGAAGTAGGTACCACATTGGAAGAACAGCGCATTGATGGGGGAACAATTCTCCCCCTCGATCTCCTGATTCAGGAGAATCAGAACATGTACGAAATCACGCGCGCGATGATCCGTAGAGCGTACCAGATCAGCATCACCGGCGACGAGGAGCTGGATCTCAATCATGGGAAGGTGGTCTCGACCGCCATCAAGCAAATACTCACCAAAAAGGTGCAGTATCAGCTCTCAGAGTAACCCTCGTCCGGTTTTCTGCCTCTTTGGCCCGACGGCGTCGGGCAAGACCGAACTGCTCGACCGCCTTTTTTCGACCGGTCGGGCCGAAGTGATCAGCGCCGACTCCATGCAGGTCTACCGCGGCATGGACATCGGAACCGCCAAGCCGGACGCCGCGTTATGCGGGCGCATTCCCCATCATCTGATCGATATCAAGGAACCTTCGCAGCCCTACCACGTGGGGGAGTTTGTATCGACGGTGGAGCCGCTGCTCGACCAGATCCTCGCGCGTGGATGCCTCCCGATCGTCTGCGGGGGTACCGCCTTCTATCTGCGAACCCTGCTCTGCGGCCTGCCCGAAGCGCCGGCCGCGGACCCGGCGGTGCGGGATGCCATCCAGCAGCGCTTGCGCCGTGAAGGTCGTACGGCGCTCTACGCCGAGCTCCAGCGCGTCGATCCGCAATCGGCGGAGCAGATTGACGCAGCGGATGAGTACCGAATCGCCCGGGCTCTGGAAATCTATCAGACCAGTGGGCGCCCGCGGTCCGAATTCGCGCGACCATCGTCGGTGCGCGGGGACCTCGATGCGGTGATCGTAGCCCTCGACCGGCCGCGCCACGAGCTTTACGCCCGGATTAATCTGCGGGTCCGTCGCATGTTTGAAGACGGCCTGGTGGAAGAGGTGAGACGCCTGGTGGCCGCGGGCTATGGCGTGGATTCTCCGGCCATGCGTGCCATTGGCTACGCGGAGTTTCTGCACCACCCGCGGGTTGTCGCCGAGGGCATGGGCGCCGTGAGCGTTCCCGCGGTGCAGACCGAGATCGAGACGCTGATTGCCCGGAACAGCCGCCGGTACGCGAAGCGGCAGCTCACCTTCTTCCGGCGGGTGCCGGGCGTTCGCTGGGTTGCTGCCGACGACGTGCACTCCCTTCGCGCGGCCGCCGATGCCGCGCTCGATCGGGTGTCCAACCATCGGTCCGGTGGTACCCTTGACAGCGGTAGGAGCTTTTCGGTAGATTGACGACTCTACATGCATGCGAACGCCCGTGGGGGCTGAATCACGCAATCGTTGCAACAGAAGGAGCAAGACCAGTGCCTTGCGGACGAAAACGGAAGCGAAAAAAGATCTCTACTCATAAGCGCAAGAAGAAACTGCGGAAGAACCGACATAAGAAGAAGGGCAAATAGTCCGACTCGCCCCGGTTCGGCCGGGGCTGTTCGGTTGCCGGCCGATTGATGATGCCGTCTCACTGTGATACGGTACGGGGGCGGGACTCAACCCAGGCGTCGGCAGGCAACCATGATCACGGTACCCCTCTCGCATAACAGATCGCTTCACATCAATACCATCCCCCTCGTAATGGGAATTCTCAACGCGACGCCCGATTCGTTCTTTCTCGAGAGTCGGGTCGAACCAGGCACCGACGCCGTTGCGCGCGCGAGAGCGATGGTAGCCGCGGGCGCCGATCTGCTGGACGTGGGAGGAGAGTCGAGCCGACCGGGGAGCGACTACGTCGATGCCGACGAAGAGATCGCCCGCGTGGTGCCGGTGATCCGTGCGATCCGTGCGTTCAGCGACATCCCGATTTCCATCGACACCCGAAAGCTCGCGGTGGCGCGTGAGGCGGTGGCCGCGGGCGCGGACATGATCAACGACATCTCCGCCCTCCGCGATGACCCGGACCTCGCCCCTTTTGCCGCCGAGCGGGGCCTTCCCGTTGTGCTGATGCACATGCGCGGGACCCCACGGACGATGCAGCAGAATCCTCACTATGGCGATGTGGTTACCGAAGTCCTTGCCGAGCTGTCGGCCATGGCGGATGCGGCGATGGCCGCCGGCGTCGCCCGGGATCGCATCATCATCGATCCGGGTATCGGGTTCGGAAAGCGGTTGCAGGACAATCTCGTGCTGCTTCGTTCGATCGAACGGTTTACCGCGACCGGGTTTCCGGTGCTGATCGGTGCGTCGCGCAAGAGCTTCATCGGAGCGCTGGCCGCTGCCGAGGGTAGTCAGCCGCGGCCTCCCGAGGAGCGGCTGGCGGGTACGCTCGCGGTACATCTTCATGCTGCCGCGGCGGGCGCCCACATTCTGCGCGTGCATGATGTAGCTGAGACCGTGCAGGCGTTGCGGGTCTCAGGGGCGCTCGAGCGTGCGGTGGTTCAGCCGGCTGCGGGAGGCGCCGCATGAGCTGGTTGCTCAACGTGGGGGTGTTGCGCACGCTGGTATTGCCGGCGCTCGACGTGCTCATTCTCGCGTTCATCATTTACAAGGGCTATCAGATCCTGGTGCAGACGCGGGCGGTGCAGCTGGTGAAGGGTGCGCTCTTCGTGGTGCTCACCTATGCGGTTGCCTTCTTTCTCAACCTGCGAACCCTCTTGTGGATTCTCAACTTCCTGGCACCCAGTCTGGTCATCGGCATCGCCATCATCTTTCAGCCCGAGCTTCGGAAGATCTTTACGCGCCTCGGGCAGGGGCGGCTGCTGCAGTTTTCGGGCACGTCGCAGTCCTATCAGCTTGATTCGGTGATCAAGTCGGTGGAATCGCTTGCGTTCCGCCGTCGCGGAGCGCTTATCGTGTTTTCGCGTACGGTTGGCCTGAAGAACATCATTGAGAGCGGTACGCGCATGGAGGCGGAACTCTCGTCGGAACTTCTGATGACGGTTTTTGCTCACGACACCGCCCTTCACGACGGCGCGGTGGTGATCGAGGAAGGGAAGATCGCCGCGGCGGGCTGCTTCCTGCCCCTCTCCGAGCAGCTCGATGTCCGCCGGAGCTTTGGTACACGACACCGCGCCGCCCTCGGACTCGCCGAAGAGACCGACGCCGTGGTGCTGGTGGTCTCCGAGGAGACCGGGGCCCTTTCGCTCGCCTACGAGGGGAACCTCTATTACGATATGACGCCCGACGAGGTGAAGCGGAAGCTGATCGCCCTGTTGCAGCTTGGTGGAGATCCGGGGCTGGACGAGGAGGTTACCGCTTTTGAGGAGTAAACTCTCTCCCCAGCGCCTGCTGCAGAACTGGCCGGCAAAGGTTCTCTCTCTGGCCGCGGCCGTCCTTCTGGTGGTCTTCAACGGGGTCTCCCGCCTGGAGGAGCGCTACTTCAGCGTGCCGGTGCAGATACAGCTTCCCGCCGATCACGTTCCCGGCGCCGCCTACATTCAGCGCGTGCGGGTGACCTTGCGCGGGGAGGGCGACGCCATCTTTCGCGTGCTCGAGGACGATCTTGTCGCCACCATCGATCTGAGTCCGCACAACAATGAGGGGGTCTACCGGGTTCCGGTCCGCGTCGAGAAACGCGGCACGGCTCTCGATGTGGATCCTCTGGAAATCCGGGTGGAGCCCGCCGAGATCTCCGTTACGCTGGAACAGCGCGATCGACGCAGTGTGGAAGTGATTCCGAGCATCGCGGGTTTTCCGCCGCCGGGCTACCAGCTCGGTCAGTACCAGCTCTCGCCGTCTACCGTTGAGCTGCAGGGGCCGCGCAGCAGGATGGAGGGGATCACCTCGGTGCTGACCGAAGATGTCGACCTCGCCGGCCGCCGCAGCGATTTCGCGGTTCGTGTGCGACTGGTGCGACCCGACCCCCTCGTGCAGATTATTGGCGGTGACGTCGTTGAGTTTCGCGGCATGGTCGAAGAGGCGGTTGTTCTCAACACCTTCGAGCCGGTGGAGACCGTCCTGCTCGATCTGGACCCGCGCTTCACCATTGTCTCCGCGCTGCCGCAGGGAAGCGTACGTGTGCAGGGGCGGCAGTTTGATCTCGACGGAATACCGCCGCAGGATGTACAGATTGTGGTTGATGCCTCGGGGATTACCGCACCGGGGATCTACGAGCTGCCGGCACGTCCCGACGTTCCGCGAGGGCTGCTGGTCCTGCGGTACGATCCGGCTCGCGTAGAGATTGAGGTTGTTCCCTCAGCGGGGACGCGACAGTGATCCGGGGAATTGGTATCGATGTGGTGAAGGTCTCGCGCATGCGCGCGTGGATCGATCAGCCAACCCTTCTCGAGCGGTTCTTCCATCCCAGCGAGGTGGAGACGATTGCGCGGAGGGGCACCTCTTCGGTATTGGCGCTCTCGGCGCGCTTTGCCGCCAAGGAAGCGTTTGGGAAGGCGCTCGGTACCGGGCTCCGCGGATTCTCGCTCCGAGAGGTCTACGTCTCCAATGACGAGCTTGGGAAACCTGTTCTTGAGGTAGAGGGTAGGGCGCGCGAGGCGCTGCGTCACGCAGGTGGCGAGCGGGTCTTTCTCTCGCTTACCCACGAAGAAGACAACGCCATCGCCATGATTGTGATCGAGGGCTAAACGGAGGACAGGGCAATGCAGGGTGAGAGTACCGACGTCAGTTTTTTTTCCAAGACACCAACCGAGTGTCCCGTCTGCTCCACCAAGTTCTACCGTGAAGAGATGCGCACCGGTCGTGGAAGACTTATCGCCGGGAAGCTGACCCGGGAGTTGCGGCGAACCTACGAACCGTCCAAGAAGTACGGCGATGTCTTTCCCCTCGTCTATCCGGTGGTGGTTTGTCCTTCCTGCTATTACGCTGCCTTCAGTCACGACTTCCCGGCCGTTCCCGCCGATCGCCGGCAACAACTGCACACGGATATGCAGCAGCGCATCGATGCGCTTACGGACGTGCTGCACGGCATTGACTTCACCCGCCCGCGCGCACTGAAGGAGGGGCTTGCTTCGTACGTTCTGGCCATGATGTGCTACGATCGCTTTCCCAAGGAGTTCGGGCCGACGATCAAGCAGGGGGTCAGTTCCCTGCGAGCGGCCTGGATTGCCGGGGACCTCGACGTTCGCGAGCCGGGCAAGAACTACGACAAACTCGCTGCCATCTTCTACCGCAAGGCGAGATTCTTCTATGCCCTCGCGATCGAGCAGGAGCAGAACGGGAGCCAGGCCCTCCCGGCAGACTTCTCGCCCGGTCCGGATCTGGACAAGAACTATGGGTACGACGGAATCCTCTACATCGCGGGATTGCTCGACTGGCTCTACGGCCCTCGCAAGGATCCCCAGAAGCGACGGCTTGCCCTGGCGCGCTCCAAGCGGTCCATCGCGCGAATATTTGGTATGGGGAGGGCGTCCAAAGACAAACCCGCGGCGATCCTGGACAACGCCCGCGACGTCTACGAGGAGATCGCCAACGAGCTGGGTCTGGAGAACGTCGATCCGGAACAGGACAATGAGTGAGCGCAACATCCTGTTGACGCTTGCATACGACGGAACCGACTTCCACGGCTGGCAGATGCAGACCAACCAACGTACCGTGCAGGGTGAACTGGAAGCCGCGTTGCAGCGACTCCACGGCCATAGAATCGTCACCAACGCGGCGGGGCGCACCGACAGCGGTGTCCACGCCGACGGGCAGCGGGTCAATTTTCGAAGCCCCATCGAGTCCATACCTGCCCACAAGTTCCGCGAAGCAATCAACAGCGCCTTGCCGTATGACGTGCGTGTGCTGGAAAGCCGACACGTTCCCGACGACTTCCACGCACGGTACGACGCCCTGACGCGCACTTACCGCTACGCCCTGCTGGTCTCTCCGGTGCAGATTCCGCGGTACCGAAACTACGCGCACCGTATTTCCCGCACCCCCGACGTTGCGCTCCTGAACCGGATGGCCGCCCAGCTGATTGGCGAACACGATTTCTCGTCCTTCGGCATGGCGACCGCGGAGGGGGGGCACTGCGTGCGTCGGGTCTACGCTGCCGCCTTCTATCCCCAGCCGCCGTTTCTGCTGTTCGAGATCACCGCAAACGCCTTTCTCTGGAAGATGGTCAGAAGCATCGTTGGGACAATTCTCACCTGCGAGCCTTGCGGGATCGCAGCCTTTGCGGATATCCTGCGAGCGCAGGATCGAAGCCGCGCCCACGTTGCCGCTCCGGGCCGTGGCCTCGTTCTGCACAAGGTGCGCTACCATGAGTCACTCGGAATCAACTGACCTTCGCGAACTGCTTGACCTCTTTGCCGACTACGTGAGCTCGGGATACCGCAACGAACGCCGCGTCCGGCGACGCGCTGCCGCTCCCCACGCCGCGTCCGGCCGACGGCCGGAGCGCCCGCTTGCCGCCCGCCCCGCGCCGGCAAACGCGCCGACTGCCGCGGCGGCAAACGCGTCGGTCGTCCCTACCCCAGCCACCACCCCGACCGCTGTTCCTGCATCCGATCGGCAGCGCGAACGCACGCGCGAAGAGCGACGTGCCGCGCTCTCGGAGTTGGAGGCAGAGGTTCGCGCCTGCGCTGCGTGTCCCCTGCACACCGGGCGAACCCACGCCGTCCCGGGGGTGGGAGTCCTGGACCCGCTGGTGATGGTGATCGGCGAAGGCCCGGGCGCCGAAGAAGACGCGAGGGGGGAGCCCTTTGTGGGAGCGGCCGGCCGGTACCTCGACAAGTGGCTCGAGGCGATCGGACTGTCCCGCGCCGAGAACGTGTACATCACCAACATCGTCAAGTGCCGTCCACCCAATAACCGCGATCCACTCCCCAACGAAAGCGACGCGTGCGCGCCCTTCCTGGCGCGTCAGGTGGATCTGGTGCGGCCGCGAACGATTCTGACGGTGGGACGCATCGCTACCTCGCTTCTGCTGCATCGCGATGAGGGAATCGGCAAACTGCGCGGTCGACCCTGGGAGCACCAGGGAATCCCGGTGGTACCCACCTATCACCCCAGTGGCGTTCTCCGCAACGACGCGTGGCGGCGCCCGGTCTGGGAAGATCTCAAGCGACTGCGGGCCATTCTCGACGGCGAATGAGCACTGAGCCGGACCCCTACCTTGAGATCGCGTTCAACATCCCGGTTAGTGACAGCTTTACCTACCGCGTTCCGGCTGCCTCCGAAGCGCTTGTGGCGCAGGGTGCGCTGGGCTTGCGAGTGGTGGCACCCTTCGGCCGACGGTCGCTCGCGGGGTTTGTGGTAGGTTCTCACCGAAGCCCGCCCGCGGGTGTTGCGATCAAGGAAATCACCCGATTTATCGACACGGAGCCGCTCTTTGACGCGCGCTATCTGGAGCTCGCGCGATGGGTCTCGCGGCTCTATCTCTGCTCGCTCGGTGAAGCCCTCGCGGCGATGCTACCCGGCGGCCGCCGGGAGACCGAACCGCCCGCCCTGCCGGTGGAAGAAGCGGTGAGTGCGGGGGCGCTGCAGCTCTCAGACGAGCAGCACAGCGCGGTGGATGCGCTGTGCGCGGCGGGCAAACCCGGAGAGCTCTTCTATCTCTATGGGGTCACCGGGTCGGGAAAGACCGAGGTCTTTCTGCAGGCCGCCGACCGAATGGTAGCCGAGGGAAGGGGAGTGATCTATCTGGTTCCCGAGATTGCCCTGACGCATCAGCTCATCGACACCATTCGTGACCGCTTCTCTGCCGGTACCGCGGTGCTCCACTCCCGGCTCACGCCGTCGCAGCGTCTGGGTGAGTGGAGGAGGATTATCCGCGGCGAAGCCCCCGTGGTGATCGGTGCGCGAAGCGCGGTCTTTGCCCCGGTGCCCCGCCTGGGCCTCATCGTTCTGGATGAGGAGCACGAGGGCTCCTATAAGTC
>SLTF01000203.1 GCA_007130025.1 Spirochaetales bacterium
GATGGGGGCGATGTGGAGCTTCTCGAAGAAGGGGTTGTCGCCGCGGCCTCCGGGAGCAAGGGCGCTTTCGCCGTAGGTGGTTGGCCCTTCAATGAACCAGCCCGGCGCAAACGCCAGACTCGCACTCGCCATGAGCGGACCAAAAACCCGGGAGGGTCCGCCGAAGAAGCCAATCGGTTGCGTCAGGTGCAGGTAGTGAATCAGCTCGTGGACAAAGAGCACCTCGAGCCAGCTCTCGGTTGCGCCGCCGAGCCACGGGCCCGAGGGGCTCGACACAAAGAGGGCGATGCGCGGCGGGTAGGGCGAGAAGAAGCCGTTGGCGAAGGCGGTGTCGCCGTAGATGACCACCGGAATCCGCTCGCGGGGTGCGTAGCCGAGGTATTCGGTGGACCGACGGTAGACGTCGGGCGCCATCTCCATCACCGCCTGTGCGGCATCGCGGTCGCGCTCGGTGAAGATGAAGGTGAAGATCTCCGTGTCTACCCGCAGCCAGCGGTTTTCCGCAAAGGCCGTTGACGCACCGAGCAGCAGCAACGCCGCCACGGTCGCACCCAGGACCACAAACCGGAACCGGGCCGCGGGACGCGAGCCCGCTTTGCGGCAACGCTGCGCTATCCGCACACCAGCTCCTCGGCGGAAGGGTCCGTTATCTGGTCAGTGCCCGCGACCGTTCCCGGGGGCGGCTCCTCGGAGCCTCGCTGCATCGCGGCCGCAACCATCGCCCGCGAAGCTCGCTGAAACCAGATGTACGCCGCCACTCCGGCGACGATGTTTCCAACCGCGAGTCCTACAAAGAGTCCCGGCAGGCCTGCAAGGGCTCGTCCAAGGATTGCCAGGGGAATGTAGAGCCCCACCAGACGGAGGAAGGCGACGGCCGCCGCGGAGAAGGGGCGCTGCAGGCCGTTGAACGCGGCGGCGGATACCGTCACCACACCCATGAGGCCAAAGCTCGGGGCGAGGGTCCAGAGGTATCGGGCGGTTGTTGCCACTACGGTTGGGGTATCGTTGAAGACCGCCGCGATCTGTCGGCCGGCAATCGCAAAGATCAGCGCCACCATTGCGCCCCACGCCAGCGACATGCCCGCCGCCACGCGATGCCCGGTTCGGGCGCGGTCGATTCGCCCCGCTCCGAGGTTCTGTCCCACAAAGGGGGTAAACACCATGGAGAGGGCGAAGGTGAAGACCAGCGAGAACGACTCGAGCCGGGTTGCGACCCCAAACCCCGCCACCGCTTCCGGCCCAAAAACCGACACCAGCCGTGTAACGACAGCCATGGAAATGGGAAGCGCGAGGTTGGTGAGCACGGCGGGAATTCCCACGAAGAAAACCTGACGGGCGCTCTGGACGAATCGCCGAAACTGTGGATCGGCGGGGAAGAGCTTCTCTCGCCCGATGATGGCCGTGAGTACGATAATCGCCGTGCTGCCGCGCGCGATGACCGTTGCGATTGCGGCGCCCTGAATCCCAAGGGCAGGAAAGGGGCCGAGTCCAAAGATCAGCAGCGGGTCGAGGATGACGTTGAGGGTGACCGCAAAGACAATCACCGCGCTTGGGGTCTTGCTGTCGCCGGTTGCCTGCAGGATGTTCTGTCCGATCATCGGCAGCACCACAAAGGGCATGCCGATGTACCAGACCGTCATGTAGTCGCGGATCAGCCCCATGATTTCCGGTTGTGCCCCCAATGCGGTGAAGAACGGACCGATTGTGGCAAGACCGATCACGGCAATGACGATGACAATCGCAAAACCGAGGAGGTGTGCGTGCAGGGTCAGGCGTTCGGCGGAGGCGCGGTCGCCTGATCCAAGGGCGCGCGAGACGTTGGCGGAGGCGCCGATTCCGAGGCCGGATGCGATGGAGCCGGCAACAATCACGATGGGAAAGGTATAGCTCATCGCGGCCAGTTCCAGAGCACCTAGTCGGCCAACGAAGAAGGTATCTACCACGTTAAACATCACGATGCCGAGGGCTCCGGCGATCATCGGGAACACCAGGCGGATCAGCGTGGGGCCAACCGGATCGGCGATGAGGTCTGGTCGTTTCATCCTCGAAAGATAGTCGTTTCGTGGCGGTTGGTACAGCGATTCGCGATCATGGGGTATACTAAGGAACAAACCCATGGATACGGTTCTGTCGGTATTGCAGCATTTCTGGCCTCTTTTCACCGCCGCAGCGGGTCTTGCGGTATCCGTAGCTGCCTCCGGCCACGCCATTCTCTACAAACGCGACTCGCGGGCCGCGGTTGGGTGGGTGGGTCTGATCTGGTTGGCACCCTTCATTGGGGCTCTGCTCTACGTGCTGCTGGGGATCAATCGGGTCCGCCGCAAAGTCGCCGGCCGCCGGGGCCACGAGAGTCTTCACTATCGCTCGCTTGATGATTTTTCCTGTTCCGCGCGCGATCTCGCGGGGGTTCTACCCGCGGATGTATCCAACCTGGTCGAGATGGCCCGCCTTGGTGAAGCGCTCACCATGCTTCCGTTATTGAGCCGAAATCGCATCGACCCCCTCCTTGACGGCGACGCGGCTTACCCGGCGATGATCGATGCGATCGAGGCCGCGACGGTCTCGGTATCGTTGTGTATCTATATCTTCGACAACGACGCCGCCGGCCGGCGCTTTCTGGACGCACTCGCACGCGCCGTTGCCAGGGGCGTTGACGTTTGCGTCCTGGTGGATGCAGCAGGCGCCCGGTATTCCGTTCCGCCCATTTCCGGCGCCCTCCGCAAGGCGGGGGTTCGCGCGGCCCTCTTCATGTCGAGTGTGGTGCCGTGGCGCACGCCCTATCTCAATCTGCGAAACCACCGAAAGATCATGGTAGTTGACGGCCTGATAGGCTTCACCGGCGGGATGAACATTCGCGCCGGGTGCCTGCTGGCGGAACAGCCCTCTCATCCTACCCACGACGTTCACTTCCGGGTGGTGGGGCCGGTGGTCCAGCAGCTTCAGGCAACCTTCGTGGAAGACTGGCAGTTTACCACCGGTGAGCTGCTGGAAGGCGAGGGCTGGTTTCCCGCCCCACAGGCCGGTGAAGGACCGGTTGCGGCCCGAGTGATTCCCGACGGCCCGGACCAGGACATGGACAAGATGCTGATGGCCTTTCAGGGAGCGCTGGCCACGGCGAGGCGTTCGGTTCGGATCATGACCCCCTACTTCCTGCCGGAGCGCCCGCTCATCGCAGCGCTCAACACCTGCGCCCTTCGGGGTGTCACGGTGGATATTGTGCTCCCCAGTGTGAACAACCTGAAGATGGTTGCGTGGGCGTCGATGGCGCAGATGTGGCAGGTTCTGGAGTGGGGGTGCCGGGTCTGGCTTACGCCGCCCCCGTTTGACCATTCCAAACTGATGGTGGTGGACGGCGCCCTCTGCCTGCTGGGCTCCTCCAACTGGGACCCCCGCAGCCTCCGCCTCAACTTTGAGCTCGGCCTCGAGTGCTACGACCCCGAGCTTGCAACCCGTCTCGAGACGCACATCGACGCGCGGATCGAGACGGCCCACCGCCTCACCATGGCCGAGGTAGACGGCCGGCCCATTGTGGTGAAGCTTCGCGACGGGCTGATGCGGCTTGCGGCGCCGTATCTGTGAGGGGCGGCGTGCGTGACGGGTGTTGTCTTATCGTTTATAATAATCAAAGAGCACACACAAACGGGAGAAATCAATGAGCAAAGTTGGAATGTTCTACACCTACTGGTCAACCGAATGGACCGTGGACTTCGTGGCGGTTGCCAAGCGGATCGCCGGTCTGGGCTTCGACCTGATGGAAATCAACCTCGCCGGCTTCGTTGATTTGCCGGAAAAAACCAAAGCCGAATTCAAGGCGGTTGCCCAGGATCTTGGACTTGGGATTACGTGCTGCGTTGGGTTGAAACCCGAGTATGATCTTGCCTCGATGGACAGCGCGACTCGCAACCGGGGCATGGAGTACGTGAAGCGGCTGCTCGACGCGTGCGGTTACCTGAACGCTCCGGTATTTGGTGGTCTGAACTACTGCGCGTGGCCCTCTTCGCCTCCGATGGACATGGTGGACAAACGACCCTACGTGGACCGGGCGGTGGATTGCGTGAAGAAACTCATTCCCGTCGCCGAGCAGAACAATGTGATCTACGCGATCGAGGTGGTGAACCGGTTTGAGCAGTGGCTGGTGAACGACGCACAGGAAGGCATCAGCTTCTGTGATGCGGTCGGCAGTCCGCAGTGCATGCTGCATCTGGATAATTTTCACATGAACATCGAAGAGGACAACTTTCGCGATCCGATCCTCCTGTGCAAGGGACGGCTGGGACACTTCCATCTCGGAGAAGCCAACCGTAAGGTACCAAGCGCAGAGGGGCGCATGCCGTGGGATGAGATTTTTGGTGCGCTGAAAGAGATCAACTACGACGGGCCCATCGTCATGGAGCCCTTTGTCCGCAACGGTGGTGAGGTAGGCCGCAACATTGCGGTCTGGCGCGATCTCTCGGATGGCGCAACCGACAAACAGATGGACGAAATGGCCCGAAAGTCGCTCCAGTTTGTGAAGCAGAAGCTCGCGTAGAGCCGAAAATCAGTTACGGATAACGCCAACTGACTCAACGTGGAGCAACAATGCACTACTTCATGGGAATCGACGTCGGCACCTCTTCTCTCAAAGCGTGCATCGTCGATGCGCAGGGAAGAACCATCGCCGACGCATCGTCCCGTTACCAGCTGGTGTACCCCCATCCGGGTTGGGCCGAACAGGACCCAACCGAGTGGTGGGATGCACTCGCGATAGCGGTTCGGGAACTGCGAGCGTCCGCCGGTCATGCGGTGGTGTCTGCGCTCACCGCGATCGGGATGACGGGCCAGATGCACTCCCTGGTGGCCCTCGATGCAGAGGGCCGGCCGGTACGACCCGCCATCAGCTGGACCGATCAGCGCAGCGGTGACGAATGTGACTATCTGCGCGAAGAGCATGGCGACCGCGTCTTCCAGGCGACGGGTAATCCGCCCAGTGGCGCCTATACGCTGACCAAACTCCTCTGGGTGCGCAACCACGAACCTGACCGGTTTCGCGCAATTCGATGGGTGGTACTTCCCAAAGACTACGTGCGCTATCGACTGACCGGCGAAATCGCAACCGACCCCTGCGACGCAAGCGCGACTCTCGCGTATGACCCGTTTTCGCAGACGTGGGCAGGGGAGCTGCTCACGGACCTATCCATCGATCCTGCCATCTTCCCACCCGTGCGGGAAGCTACCGATCAGGGCGGTCTTGTCACCAGACTCGCTGCCGACCAGCTGGGCCTGCCCGTCGGGATCCCGGTCTACGTGGGAGCCGGTGACGCGGTTGCCGGCAGAATAGGTGCCGGCAACGTGGTCGGCGGAACAACCGCCGGGCTCAGTCTGGGAAGTGGCGCGTTGTTCATCAACCCAAGCGACTCGCCGCTCACCGATCCCGCACAGCGGGTCAATCTGGTGTGTGACGGCGTTCGCGACAAGTGGATCGTCATGGCGGCAACTCAGAACTCCGGCCTGGTCATCGACTGGTATCTGAACAAGCTTGCTCGTGCGTACGGCCGGCATGAGAACCCCACCGAGCGGTATCGGCTTGCAAACGAACAGGCAGCGGACGTATCGCCCGGGAGCGACGGCGCGCTCTTTCTGCCGTATCTGACCGGCGAGCGCTGTCCCCACATGGATGAGAACGCCACCGGGGTCTTTCTGGGCCTGCGCGGACGCCACACCGACGCTCATCTCTATCGTGCCGTGCTCGAAGGAATCGGGTTTGCACTCGCTGATGCGCTTTCGGTCATCGACGAGCTCGGTCTGCGCGTAGACCGGGTCTTTGCCGGCGGTGGCGGAACCGGCAACAATCTGCTGGTCTCTATCATCGCGAGCGCTCTGAACCGACCGGTCACCGTGACGCCGGAGACCAACGGCACGGTCCTGGGTGCGGCGGCATACGCGCGCGCGGGAAGCGGAATCGCCATCGACGCCTTGAGCCTCGACGACCCGCGCTTCACCAC
>SLTF01000311.1 GCA_007130025.1 Spirochaetales bacterium
ACTATATCCGTAATGGTGTATGAACGCGGGCAGGTGCCGTCTGCCGAGGGGACCGTTCGAGAAAACAAGTGGGTGGATTGGATCCGCCAGGACAGCGGCATTAATGTCGAGTTCTACCCGGTACCGCGGTGGGAGGTAACGGAGACGTTAAACCCTGCGTTCGCCGCGGGTGTGGCGCCTGACATCATCAATGATTACTCGCGTGACAATATGGCGCTTTTCCACAGCCAAGGAGTGCTGGCGCCTCTTGATGACTGGATCGAGGAGTACGCGCCGCGGTTGAAGGCGTATCTGGACGAGAATCCGGCTCTTGAGCCGTTCTTGCGATTTGGCGAGGACAACCGGTTGTATGCAGTCACAAACATGCGCCCGTTACATTCAATCGCGAACCATCAGATCTGGATCCGCAAAGATTGGCTCGACAACCTCGGTCTTGAGATCCCGGATACTGAAGAGGAGTTTTTTGCCGTCGCCGACGCGTTTGTCAATGACGATCCGAATCAATCGGGCGAGAACGATACGTTCGCTTTCGCCGATGGTCATCCGTATACCCCAATAGTGCGCGCGCTGTACGCCGGCGGAGGGCATAATCGGAAGTGGCTTGTCGACGACGATGGGAGCGTTGTGTACGCGCGAACCGCCGAACAGACGCTCGATTACCTTCGTTTTCACAAATTGGCTCAGGATCGGGGTTGGGTCGACCCCGAGCTGATCACCGATCCGAATTTCGAACGCCAGGTGCGTCTGTGGGTAACCGATCGCGCCGGGATTTACTTCGGGCAGGTTGGACCACCACAATTCGACGACTTGAAGGCAAACGTTCCTCACGCCGACATCGTGCCGATTTTGCCGTTTGAGACGGCGCACGGACGCCACGGTCTCTTCCAGGAACCGCCGACACAACGGTATATCGCTCTGAATGCGGAAATCGAGAATCCTCGGTTGGCCCTGAAGTACCTCGAATGGCACTTATTCGACGGATGGTTCACGTTGCAGTTCGGGTTCGAAGGGGAACACCATGAGATCGATCAAGAAACCGGACTTCCGCGGTACTTGATTTTTGGTCAAGAAAGAACCGACAGGCTCAACTACAACGTAGAGTACCGCCTCCTGCATCAGTTCGAGTTGCCCCCCGGTTGGTTTGCTCATCTCGCACCGGAAGACGATCCACACGAACAGGAAAGAGCGCGACTTCAGGAACAAGCATTGGTGACACAGCTAACCGTGCCCTACCGACGCGACATGCCGTATCGGCCGGCGATGCGCGAACTTCTGGCGTTTTACGACGAATTTGATCCCGTTTTCGATGACATATTCAATCAGGTCGTTCGAGGAGATCAAACACCGGAATGGGCTTACGAACAAACGCTCGCGGAGTGGGACCGGCTCGGTGGGCCACAAATGGAAGCTATCGTGCAAGAGTGGTACGAGCAAGAAGAACCCGGATGGGGTGATTGGCGACTCGATCTCGACGGCATGTTAGCGGAATTTCTCGGCGAATAACCGTACGTGAGGTCCAAAACCCCGTTCGGCGTAACGTCGACTGGATTAAGACACGATTGGAGCGAGGGCGCCGGCGGGGCGCCCTCGTGTCATCTACGGTCACGAACGACACGAATAAAAGGATAGAAGGAAACCTGGAGTTCGAGGGAAGGAGACCATGGTGATGGAAATGTTCATCGATGCGAGAAAATACGGAGCCAAAGGAGACGGCAGGTCAGACGATACCGACGCACTGAACTCCGCTATCAATCAATGTGCGGCCGCAGGCGGCGGTCAGGTTTACCTCGCTCCCGGTATATACGTGTCCGCTACGATTCAATTGAAAAGTGATGTCATCCTCTATTTGGATGCGGGCGCAATCGTGAAGGGTCTTGACGATCCCGATGCGTATACGTCCTACATGCCCGACCACGACAAGAAGTCGCGATGGCATCGAGCGCTAGTATTGATCAACGGTGTTGAGAACGCCGGTATAGCGGGCCCGGGTAAAATCGACGGCGGTCATGTATTTGATCCGTTGGGCGAGGAGAAGATGCGAGGTCCACACACGATCCTGGTAGGTTCGTCCAAACATGTGTCTATCCGGGATATTACGATCGTCAACTCGGCGAACTATCATATTCTCGTGCTCAGCAGCGATGAGGTCGACGTCAACAACGTCACGACGTACGGTGGATGGGATGGATTCCATATTCGAGGTACCGAAGATCGGGCGTCCCGTCGTGTTACCGTTACCGGCTGTCGGTTTTTCACCGGCGACGATTGCATAGCCGGTGCGTGGGTCGACGACTTGGTGATCCATAACTGTCTTCTGAACAGTTCGTGTAACGGGATCCGCTGGATCGGTCCCGGTAGCCGGATGCTGATAAGCGGTTGTACGATTTTCGGCCCGGGGCGGTATCCACACCGGACACAGGATCGGTACAACTCGCTTGTCGGGATCATTCTGCAACCAAGCGCGTGGACTCCGATGCGTGGTGAGCTGACTCACGTCAGGATATCGAACATTGCCATGCATAACGTGATCGCTCCATTCATGATCTACTCCAAACCCGGGAGTTCCATCGGAGACGTAGAGCTAAGCCGGATCACCGCGACCGGCGTATACGGAGCCCCGTGTTCAATCGAGAGCTGGAGCGATAATGCCGTGCGGTCGGTTACCGTCCGTGATGTCTCGGTCGATTACCATTACGAGAGGAACGACGCCGGACACGACATCGAGATCACCGAACCGCGAACCGGTTCGCGAGCGCTGCCTGTATGGGGGCTGTACGCGCGGCGCACCGAGCGACTAGTGTTAGAGGATGTTCGTTTCTCTTGTGAACCCGAGGACGTCCGCCAGGCGATTCGCACCGATCAAGTCCGCGAGTTCCATCATGACAATCTCCGGCTTCCCGACTGGGTGCACACCAGCAGGACGTCCATTGACGACGGTGCTTGATCGGATATGGGTCATCGATCTTCCGCGGCGCTGCCCAAGAGAGACGGTCTGCTCCATGCCGAGATGATACGCATGACGCGTGGCATGTTCGCTGCATCGTGACGATACAAAGTCTGGAGAGTCCAATGAGTTCAGAGAAAAACAGCCATGACATGGATTTGGCCGCCTATATTGAGAGTTGTGAGCCGCATTACGATGATTCGGTCGCAATGCTTCGACGTGAATGGACGTCATCCGGCTATCACTCGACCTTGCCTTCGGGAGCAGTCGTCCACCCCACGCGGGACTCATTCGATTACGCAACTGCGCTGATCCGTACAGGACGTACACAACACGTGGATCGTGGTCATCGCGTCTTGCGCACTTGTCTGGACCTCCAGGAACAGGATCCGACCATGCCGACCTTCGGTATCTGGCCGTACGCGCTCGAGGAGACTATAGATCAAATGAGCCCGCCGGACTGGAACTGGGCCGATTTCTGCGCTGCGCGAATCGCGCTGGTGCTTCACGATCACGGGCAGATTCTCGAACCCGCTCTCATCAAGGAGTTGCGGCGTGCATTGGAATCGGCGGCGTACAGCATCTTCCGCCGGAACGTGCAGTCGGGCTACACGAATATTGCGATAATGGGAGCCGGTGTATGCGCGGTCGCCGGGGAGATGCTCGGAGTCCGCTTCTTGGTCGACTACGGCCGGGAGCGGCTATCCAAACTCGTGGAGCACACGAAGTATCACGGGGGATTCAACGAATACAACAGCCCAACGTATACGATTGTCGCATTGGAAGAAGCCGAACGCATACTGCACTTGGTTCGTGACGCCGATTGTCGCGAACACGCGGAGCGGATTAGACGCGAGGGGTGGCGAGTGATCGCGGAGCACTTTCACCCTGCGACACACCAATGGGCTGGGCCGCACAGCCGCGCCTATTCGGACCTACTTGGGGCGACTATAGCCGAAAAGCTGACTCGCCGCACCCAGGTTGCGGTACGCGCTTTCAGGAATGGACCGGTCACCAAACTCCCAGCGTTCTTCCCTGAACTCCCGTGTCCGGACGAGTTCGTACCGCGGTTTTGGCGACTGCCGTCCACACCAACCGTCACGAAGACGTGTTTCATCCGACGCGTCCCTGAAAGCGATTCGGTCAGTGGATATACATGGCTCTCGCGCGATGTTTGTCTGGGCAGCGTTAATCATGACTCGATGTGGACGCAACGACGAGGGCTTATCGGTTACTGGCCGATTAGTCCCGACCACGTAGTCGTTTTTCGCTGCAGATTCCTGAAAGATGGAAAAGACTTTGCCAGTGCCGCTATCGTTAACAGCCAGATGAACGATTACGTCCTGACCGGAGTCCATTTCCTTGACGGATACGGTGATTATCACAACCATCTCGATCGCCCGGCTGACGGCGTCTTCGAAGCGTCATCTCTGGTGTGCCGGTTTTTGGTGACTGGGCCCGGTGCCCAGGCGGAAGATCTCGGAGAGGGAGTTTACCGATTGTCGGCCGGAACGCATGCTGTCATTCTGTGCACGGTACCGGCAGTATTCGATGACGCACCGATTCCTTGGCGCCACGAGATCGCTCATGGTTCCGCGTGGGTTGAGGCTGTGTGTCAGGAAGGCGAACGCTTTCATTTCTCCATACCCGAACTCGGAACCGTACGTCTGATATCGGGTGTGCACGTAGTCAGTTCCGACACGATGTCCGACTCCAACGTAGGGAGTTATGCTCTTCCTTCGGTCATCGACGAAGGAGATCGGTTGACAGCGAAATGGTGTCCCGAACACAGCGCGAGTCTCCGGATTTCTGTTCCGACTGGCGACACGTAATCGCACGAGAGTACCGGTCGAGAGCACTTCGCGATCGGCCAATATGCTCGTGGTGAGAAACTCGCTGGATCGGATTGTAGCGTGTTCCCGGCCGGTCACCCGCACGCTAAGCTTGGATCGATTGGGTTTCACCGTCGCGCAGCCACCTCGGCGTCCTACCTGCGGTGGCTGCCCTTGTTTGGGCACGGACGCCCAAACCTCCGGAGAGGAGGTGGAAGGTTCGCCGGATCTCCTATCTCTTGACTCGCTTCACCGAACCGATGCAGCGTCGAATCGCGCCGAAGGAGGCTACGCTGGCTGGCCAATCCGGCACCCAAGCTGGAAAGTCGTGCCGACGATCTACACGTGCGCGAGTATCGGGAATCGGCAGCGTGTTTGCACAGAGCGCGACGGTGGGAGGGTTCACATCGCACACTCCACTAATGGGCAGAGACATCTCGGAGGTGGTGGCTCACGCCGAAACTGATCACTCGTGGCGCATCGCCTCGTCGTGGCGCGGTCCAGACGTCCGTAACGGTCGAACCGCGTGGCAGTCGATCCTACCGGACTCACCCTACGTGACGATGCGACCTCGCAGCCGTGACCCACTGGGCGCATTGAGCTGAATACATCCCGCATGTTCCCCGCGTTGTTCATAGATAGGATGCGGCGCCCGATCGGCGCATGGAAAAGTGGTCGGGATCCAGGCGGGAACGCGGTTCTCGAGCAGATGGGTATGAGCGTCCGGCCGATGATATGATCACGCGACCTTAGCCTACGGCATTCAGGAAGCTCTGTGATGCTGCCTAATCATCCCAAGTTCATCCCCTTTCTCTTCCATCAGCTTTTCGAGATCATACCGACTCTGCATGTTCATCCAGAAGCCAGCAGTCGTTCCAAAGAACCTCGACAGCCTGATCGCCGTGTCGGCGGTGATCTTTCTCCTTCCCTTGATAATCGCGTCTATTCTGGGAGGATCCACGAAAATGCCCTTGGCAAGTGCATACGGTGTTATGCCCATGGGATCGAGAAACTCTTCTTTCAGAACCTCACCCGGTGTGGACAGCTCTATTAGATCCGTTCTCATATCGCTAACCTCCAGCTTTGCGGTCAATGGTAGTCGGTGATTTCAACGTCAAAGGCGTTTCCGTCGTCCCATCGGAAACAGACTCGCCACTGATCGTTGATGCGGATG
>SLTF01000253.1 GCA_007130025.1 Spirochaetales bacterium
CATGACTTTCAATCCGGGGATGTGGGCCACCATTGAACTCCAATCCTGCGAGTGCTGGGCACCGTACTTGCTGCCAACCGAGACCCGCAGCACCAGCGGCATTTTCAGCACACCGGCGCTCATGCTCTGCCACTTGGCCATCTGGTTGAAGATCTCGTCGCCGGCGCGCCCCATGAAGTCGCAGTACATCAGTTCCACCACAGCCCGGCCGCCGGAGAGGGCGTACCCGACGCCGCTGCCGACGATTGCTCCCTCGGAGATCGAAGAGTTGAACAGCCGGTGGTAGGGGAGGGCTTCGGTGAGGCCTCGATAGACCGCAAAGGCGCCGCCCCAGTCGCGGTTCTCTTCGCCGTAGGCGACCATGGTCGGGTCGATCGAGAAGCGGTGGATCATCGCTTCGAAGAGGCCATCCCGGTAGGCGTAGAGTTTCATCTTGGAGACGGGCTTCCCGTCCGCATCGAAGGCGTAGCGCTCTTTTTTTGCCAGCTGCTGCACCCGCGGGTTCTCGGCCACGGGAAGAAGCATCTCGGGTTCGCGATCGTCCATTTTCTCAGTCGGGGTGTTGGAGAACATGTACGAGGCGATCGTTTCGCCGTCGAGGCGGGGTGAAACGTCGAGCGGTACCGCGAGGCGCACCGCGAGGGTGACGTTCTCGGCCACCTCTGCCTGCATCGCGTCAAACCGCGCCGTGTCGATTACCTTGTTCTCGATCAGGTAGTCGGCAAAACTGCGCACGCAATCGGCCTCTTCCCAGAGCTTGATCTCATCCTTGGTCCGGTATGACGATGCGTCCGACGGAGAATGCCCGGAGATGCGGTAGGTGATGGTGTCCATCAGCACCGGTCCGCGACCGTCGAGCAGGATCTTCTTTTTGCGTGCCACCGCGTCCGCAACGGCGAGGGGGTTGTAGCCGTCAACGCGTTCGGCGTGCATTGCGTCGGGATTGACCCCGGCGCCAACGCGGGCGAGCATGCCGAATCCCATGGTCTCGCCCTGGGTCTGACCGCCCATGCCGTAGAAGTTGTTGATGAAGTTGAACATGATCGGTGGCGCCCCGCCGACGTCCTTCGGCCAGAGCGTACGATACTGATCCATGCTCGACATGGTCATCGCTTCCCAGGTCGGTCCGCACCCCATCGATGCGTCTCCGATGTTGGCGATCACGATGCCGGGATTGCGGTTGACGCGCTTGAAGAGCGCCGAACCAAAGGCGATGTCCGCCGATCCACCCACGATGGCGTTGTTGGGCATACTGCCGAAGGGTGCGAAGAACGCGTGCATCGATCCGCCGAGTCCCCGGTTGAAACCGGCTTTGCGCGCAAAAATCTCTGCGAGCGTCCCGTAGAGCACAAACCGCTCGGCGGTGGTTTTGATCGAGGTGCTCTTTTCGCGTTCAACAACGCGCAGGGTGTCGCCGTCGAGGTAGCTCTTCATCACCTGCTCGAGATCCGTCTCTGAGAGCTGGTCCACGGCGGCCAGACACTTTGCCAGGATCTCGCCGTGGCTGCGGTGCGAACCAAAGACAAAGTCATCGATATCCAGGGGTACGCACTGGCCTACGGTGGTTGACTCCTGCCCGATCGAGAGGTGGGCGGGGCCCTTGTGGTCGTACTCGATTCCACGGTACGCGCCCTTGGTCTTGATGTCGTTGAGCATGGTTTCGAACTCACGAATGACCATCATGTGGTAGAGCATTCGCGTCAATCGATCGCCGCCGTACTTCTTGATTTCGGCTTTGGCGTCCGACTGATACTGGTTGACGGGAATCTCGGGAAACGAGATCGCGCTCTTCTTTCGAACTTCTTTGGGGTCGATCAGCAGTGACTGTGGCATGTTTCTCTCCTTACGCCTGTTCCATTTCCCACATGACGTCGCGAAGTACTTCGCTGACGGTCGGGTGGGGGAAGATAACTTCTCTCACGTCTTTCACACGCAATTCCGCCTCAATCATGAGGGCCGCGCCGAAGATGAGCTCCGAGACTCCCGAGCCGAGCATCTGCACGCCCAGGATCCGGCCGGTAGTCGCATCGGCCACCACCTTGGCCGTCCCCGACTCGCCGGGGTGTTCGGCAACGTAGCGGCCGCTCGCCTTCAGGCTGATGCGGCCGGTCATGACCTGGTACCCTGCCGCTTCGGCCTCGCGCTCGCTCAGGCCACAACCGGCAACCTCCGGGGCGGTAAAGACCACCCACGGCACCGCGTCGTAGCGCATCCGCTGGGCCCGGGGGCCGCCGGACTTTTCAATGATGCGCGAGGCGGCAACATCCGCCATCCGGTAGGCGGTGTGGGCCAGAAGACTTCGGCCGTTGACGTCTCCCACCGCGTAGACGCCGGGCAGGTTGGTCTCGCAGTAGTCGTTTACGCGCACCCCGCGGCGATCGAAGTCGAGGCCGACCGCGTCGAATCCCAGACCGTCCACGTTGGGAACGCGCCCCGTGGATACCAGAATGAGATCGGAGGGTACGCGCTCTTCCGTACCCGCCTTCTCAAAGATGAGGCCTCCCGGTTCGATCTGTTTTACCTTCGCGCCGAGATGGTAGGTTACGCCGGGAACGCTCTTGCGAAGCGCGGCGGCGAGGTCGGCATCCATGAAGGGGATGATCTCGTCCATCATCTCCACCACGGTTACCGGAATCCCGAGCAGGCCGAACCAGCAGGCAAACTCCATGCCGATGTACCCGCCGCCCACCACGGTCACCGCCTTTGGCAGCTCGGTGATGTCGAGCAGTTCCGTGCTGGTCACCACACCCGGCGAGTCGATGCCGGGTATCGGTGGTCGGGCCGAACTCGAGCCGGTAGCCAGAATCAGCGAGGCGCCGCGGTACGCGGTACCGTTGACCGTCACCGTGTTCCGGTCGGTCAGGGCGCCGCGTCCGTTCACCACTTCGACCCCGCGCTTCTTCAGCATGCCCGAAATGCCTTTTTGCAGTCCGGAGATCACCTGCGTCTTCCACTTCATGGCGGTGCCCAGGTCGAACTCTCCGGTTGCCTTCACCCCGATGCGCGCGGCGTCGGCGAGGTGTGCGTAGGTCTTGGCGCTGTTGAGGAGGGTCTTGGTGGGAATGCAGCCCACGTTGAGGCAGGTCCCCCCGAGTGCGCCCTCTTCGATGAGGACGGTCTTCAGTCCAGCCTCCGCGGTGCGTTCGGCCGCCCGGTATCCCCCGGGGCCTCCGCCGAGGATCACCACGTCGTACTGATGTGCTTGTTTCGCTTCACTCATTCCGTCCTCCTACCGCGCCAGAAGCAGGTCGATGTCGGCGATCGCCGCCGAGAGCGCCTGCAGGTAGCGGGCCGCCGGTGCACCGTCAACCGCGCGGTGGTCGATGGTGAGCGACAGGCCGATGGACGGGATGAACTCCACCTCGCTGCCCGTCTGTACCGGCTTGAGCTGTATCGACGACACACCGAGGATGGCGACCTGCGGGGGATTGAGAACCGGGGTGAAATGCTCCACCCCCAGGCCGCCCAGGTTGGTCACCGTGAAGGTGCCCGGGGCGAGGTCGTCGGGACCGGCCGAACCGGCCTGACACGCGGCTGCGAGTCGCTTTGCCTCGAGCGCCATCTCGCGCAGGCTCAACCGATCGGCAAACCGGATGGTTGGCACCATCAGGCCCTTCGGCGTATCGACGGCAAATCCCAGGTGCACGTGGGTAAACGCGGTGATCGTGTGATCTCCGGTACTCGCACCGCCGGACATGTGCGCGTTCATGTATCCGTGCATCGGCAGCGTACGCGACACGGCGTAATGCACCAGATCGTTGATGGTCACCCCGCGCAGGTCGAGCGCCTCGTTGCTCTCTTTCAGTCGGGCGCGCATCCGTTGCAGCGCGCGTGCATCGGCCGAAGCGTTCATGGTGAGTTGGGCGGTGGTCTGCAGCGAGTTCAACATTCGCTCGGCGATGACCTTGCGGACGCCCTTGACCGGCGTCGCGGTCGCTGGCCCCGGGAAGGCGGGCAGGCCCGCGGCAGGTGAGCCCGCGGCTCCTGCACCGGTGGCCCCCGTCGTGGCCGGCGCCGCACCGGGATCCGTTGCACCCTCTGTGCCGAGGTCCTGCACCCGCACGCGGCCGCCGATACCGCTGCCTTCGGCGGGTACCGCCGAACCGGCCGCCTGCGCCGCTGCCGCGCGTGTCAGCGGCGCTCCCGACGCGATCGCCGCCTCAACGTCGCGTTCGATGATCCGTCCGCCGGGGCCGCTTCCAGAGAGACCGCTCCATTCCACGCCGGCCTCTTCCGCGCGGCGGCGTGCCCGAGGTGAGACGAATTGCCCGCCCGCAGCGCTGGTGCCGGCGGTCTCGGGTGCCTCGGCGGCCGCCGCCGGTGCCTCGTTTGGGGGTGTCGCTTCAGCGCCGGATTGCGGCTTCGAGGCTTCCGCCTCGGCGGGCTGAGCCTCGGGAGTTGCGGGGGGTGAACTCGAAGGGGCGTCAACGGATTCGCCTTCCGCACCGATGTAGGCAATCGGGGCAAGCACCGGTACCTCATCGTCGGCCTGGTGGAGGATGCGCAGCAGCACACCGGCTGCGGGCGCCTCCACCTCAAAGGTCGCCTTGTCGGTCTCTACTTCGCAGAGGACCTCTCCTTCTGCGACCGTGTCTCCTTCCTGCTTCTTCCATCCAACGATGAGGCAGGCCTCTACGGACTGTCCCTGTCGCGGCATCAATACTTCGGTTGCCATGTCTTCCTCCTGGGGCGGGTCGCTCAGACGCGCGACACCGTGATAGTACGTTCTTCCAACGCGTCCACTGCCGATTGAGGCAGGTCGCGGTCGGTAATGATCTGTGATACGTCCGCAAGGCTGAGCACGGCGACAAAACCGCGGCGATCCCACTTGCTCGAGTCGGCGACGGCGATCACCTGGTCGGCCTGCACAGCCATCTTGCGAACAATTTCGGCGCCTTCCACCAGATGGGTCGACAGGCCGTGTTCGATGCTGAACCCGTCGGTTCCCACGAAGGCGGTCTTCACGTGAAACCGCTCCAGCTCACTGGTGGCGATGGGACCGACAAAACTCTCGGTCTCGGGGCGGAATGCGCCACCCACCAGCGTCAGTGCGATCTGTGGGTTCGCCCGCGCGTACGGAATCAGGAGCGATGAGTTGGTCACAATGCTGATGGCGCGCTTTCCAAAGAGGTAGCGCGCGATGAGGGCGGTGGTGGTGCCCGCTTCGATCATGATTGCGTCGCCATCGGAAACGAGCTCTGCCGCCGCGCGGGCGATGCGGTGCTTCAGGTCCACTGCGGCACGCTGGCGTTCGGCCATCGCCGGGTGGAAGGCGGGTGCCGCACCGCCCCAGGTGCGCACGATCATGCCCTTCTCGGCAAGGCTGTTGAGCACCGAACGTACCGTGACCGCAGAGATCCCGAGGGCGTTGCTCATCCGTGACACCGAGCAGTTGGGATCTTCGACAATGAGATCAATGAGCGACTGTTCCCTTTCGGTGAGGCTTTGAATCACTTACGAAATCCTTACGAATTAGAAACATTTATACATCAAAACGGGACGGAATGCAAGCAGATTTCGCAGGTTTTTGCGGGACGTGCGGCGACAGCAGATGAAACGGTGGACGAAACGGCGGAATGAGGCGGGGGTCGATGACCGATGCGGGACGACCCATTGGCCGTCCCGCAAGGACCGATTACGAGCGAATCACACCCTTCTTCAGGATGACGTTTGCGTAGAGCGACGCTTCGCCGGTGGCGACGATTGCGTAGCATTTTTTGGCCTGCTCGTAAAAGGCGAAACGCTCCACCTGCTCGAAGCCGGGGAAGGCGCTTTCGTGCGTGCGACAAATCTTCTCGTAGGTCGCCCAGATCGGCGGCACGCCGTCGGAGGGATTGACGACCTTCATCAGGAAGGCGGCCTTGGGGACGAAGTCGTCGAGGGGGTAGAGCGAGAGGATGGCATCGAGAATCTCGGGAACACCGTGACCGTCGAGGCGCACCAGTCGTTGCGCGTAGGCGGCCGCCGGGAAGTTGCCGTCACCGATGCAGAGCTCGTCGCCGTGCCCCATCTCCATGAGGATCTTCAGGAGCTCGGGACTCAATATCGCGGGAATGTTCTTCAGCATACGTTACTCCTTACACTGTGTGATACCGAAAACTGTGTGGTGCCGGGACCCGATTCAGGTCCCGGCGGGATCGGTTCCGTTGCCCTATGACCGGTAGGGCGGTCCGAAATTGGTACAGGCGCGGAAGTCCGAACCTTCGAGGTCCATGCCGAAAGCGTTCCAGCTGCTTGGCCGGAACACGTCGGACTCGGTTACGTTGTGCATGTATACCGGAATGCGCAGCATGGACGCCAGGGTGATCAGATCGGCGCCGTAGTGACCGTAGCCAATCGACCCGTGGTTGGCACCCCAGTTGAGCATTACCGTGTAGACGTCGCGGAAGCGCGCGTTGTCCACCAGCCGTGGGACAAACCAGGTGGTCGGCCACGTTGGATTGGTTCGCGCGTCCAGCACGGAGTGCACGTCGGCAGGGATGTCGACCGCCCAGCCCTCGGCGATCTGCAGGGCAGGGCCCAGACCCGCCACCATGTTCAGGCGGCACATCGTTACCGGCATCTCGCCCCGGGTGAGGTAGTTGGACGAGTAGCCCCCACCGGGGAAGTACTCGGTAGCCGACGGGCGCCACGAGGTGGCGTCCAGGCAGGCGGCCGCCTCTTCGGGCTTGATCTGCCAGAACGGCTTCATCGCGGGCTTTCCGCCGATCTCCTGGCGGCCAGATCCGTCGAGGGTAGCGGGTCCTGAGTTGATCAGGTGGATGATACCGTGCTCGGCCCGACCGGTGAGAGTGGTTCCGGTGACGCGCTTGACGGCGTCCGGGCTCCAGTAGGTTCGCACATCGGCAAAGATCTGGGCGGATTTGTTCAGCAGGTGTCCGAAGAGCATCGAGATCGCGTTCAGGTTGTCGTTCTCGGTGGCAACCATGAAGGGCTGGCGAATTCCGTTCCAGTCGAAGCTGGAGGTCAGGATCGCCTCCAGAAAATCTCCGTTGGGCATGAAGTCGGTCCACTGGCGCTGACCCTGGAACCCTGAGGCAATCGCGTTGTGACCCAGGGCCTCTTCGTCAAAACCCAGCTCCGCGAGCCGGGGATTCCCGATCATGAGGTCGCGCGCGATCATGGTCATCTTCACCGAGGTTTCCCAGTCGGCGTCCTTCTTCTCGCGACTGCGCTGGATGGCCTTGGGGTTGAGATCCGGGCCCTCTTTGCAGTTTGCCTTGGTCCAGGCGATGGCGCGCTGGTACTCCTTGGGATCGTAGATGGTGTTCTGGATGCGCCGCAGAAACTCCGACATGTCAACGTACTCGTTGCGCATGCCGAGGTACTCCTTGTAGAAGCTCTCGGTCACGTAGCAGCCGGCGATTCCCATGGATACGCTGCCCATGGCGAGGTAGCTCTTTCCGCGCATGGTCGCCACGGCGAGCCCGGCGCGGGCGAAGCGGATGAGCTTCTCCGCGACATCGGCGGGAATGGAGCCGTCGTCGGAATCCTGTACCTCCCGGCCGTAAATCCCGAAGGCGGGCAGGCCGCGCTGCGTATGGCCGGCGAGCGTCGCCGCCAGGTAGACCGCGCCGGGGCGCTCGGTGCCGTTGAAACCCCAGATGGCCTTGGGGATGAGGGGGGTCATGTCCATGGTTTCGGAGCCGTAGCACCAGCACGGGGTGACGGTGATGGAGAGCCCAACGCACTCGCGTTCGAACTTCTCCGCGCAGCGCGCTGCCTCGGCCACGCCACCGATGCAGGTGTCCGAGATAACGCACTTCACTTTGGTGCCGTCGGCGTGCCGCAGCTGTTTCTCGAGCAGCTTTGCGGTGCGCTTCGCCATCTCCATGGTCTGGCTCTCCAGACTCTCCCGAACGCCCTTTCGCCGTCCGTCGATGGTGGGGCGAATGCCGATCTTGGGAGTATTCCCGTAGAGCCGCTTGGTGGGCGGGTTCATTTTCAACGACTTGATATCTGCCATGTCATCTCCTCCTGTGGTCGGGGCATGTAATCGATTGCATTAGGGGGCCATTATACCCCCGCTCGGGCGCGCCGTCAAAACAAACCGACTGTTCCAAAGCGTGTGCTTTTTCCGCCTTTACTCGCCGTTCACCTGATGGAAAACCAGCCGGGTTGGCAACCGTTCTATGCGCGGCGGAGCGGACTCCTCACCCTGTGCGCGGGCGGCAATTCGTTCCATCAGGAGATCCGCTGCTCGACTGCCGATCTGCAGCACCGGCTGGGCGATGGTCAGGCCCGGGTGGCCGGTAACGTCGGAGAGCTCCATATCGTCAAAGCTTGCGATGAACAGTTCCGGTGGGATGCGGTTTCGATGCTGCACCACGTAGCGTGTGGCCCCGATATGCAGGAAATAGTTTGAGATAAACACGCTCGCCGGCGGTCTTTTGAGTTCCATCAGCTCTTTCATCATTTGGTAGCCCGAGTCTACGTGGAAATCCCCGAGCCGAACGTGAGAGGGGTCAACTTCAATGCCAAACTCGGCGAGCGCTCGGGTGAAACCTTCGTACCGCTCACGAAACGGGGTCAGGCTCATGTCGCCACCAATGAAACCAAAATCGCTCTTACCTCGCTTGAGCAGGTGATGAATGGCCTTGTAGGTTCCGGTTGCGTTGTCCACCAGTACCGCGTCGCAGTCAAAGCCGTCGGCGAGTCGGTCGACGAGCACGGTGGGAAGTCCCGCGTGGCTGAGGATCTTCAGGTGTTCCCCGTTGGCGGTCGACGGTGCGATGATGACCCCGTCCACGCATTTTTCCATCAGCAGCTCGAGTCGTTCCACTTCCTCGTCGGCGCTCTCGTTTGAGTTGCAGATGATCATATTGTAGCCGTGACCGCGCAGACTGTTCTCTACTCCCTGAGCAACGGTCATGAAGAAGTCGTTTGCAATTTCCGGTGCCAGGAAGCCAACCGTAAAGGTGCGGTTGGACTTGAGGCTTCGGGCAATCGAGTTCACCTTGTAGTTGAGCTTCTCGATCACGTCGAGCACGTGAGCGCGGGTCGTTTCCGAGATCCGTGCGTCGTTGTTGATGACGCGCGAGACGGTTGCGGTCGACACGTCCGCAAGTTTTGCCACGTCTTTGATGGTGATTGCCACGATTCGCTCCCTGGTGTGACCAATTCAGCCACTCCAGTCTGTACCCAACGGGCAGGAACCGCAACAAAAAAACGCGATGAGATGGCGTAAAGAAGCACAATTTTGGCACCACAACGGTCAGAATCCGGCGCAGACCTCGCATCGGCGTGCTTCCAGCGCGAGACGGGCAGGGCACCGCGAGACTCCGGGTTCTCCGCCGGTGAACGCCCGAAGCGCATCCGCCTTGGATTCCCCAAGAAAGAGCACCACCGCAAGTCCGCTCGCGCGAATCATCCGGGGAGATACGGTGATGCGGTGTGGGGGCGGCTTTGGAGAATTTTCCACCCGCAGGTAGCCGGCGTGTTCGCTCGTAAGCAGGGGGCTGCCGGGAAAGAGCGAAGCGACGTGTCCGTCCTCGCCGGCTCCCAGTACCATCACATCGATGGTGAGTACCCCTTCGGTGTTACGCGGAAGATTGATTTCGCGCTCGAACCCCGCGAGCCCCCAGTCGGACGCCTCCGGTTCGTACGGGAAGGCGATCGCTCGGCTTCCGCTCATTGCACCGAGATCCTGCAGGGGTCGGGTGAGCTCCTGCTCGATGACCGTCCAGTTGCGGTCCGGATCACCCAGCGGCAGGAGGCGTTCGTCGGCCGGGATCACGGTTACCGCATCCCACCGCACCGGCAAGGAGCGAAGGTGGGTGAGTACGCCGACGATGGAACGCCCTCCGGGGAGGGCGAGGCTTGCCTGTCCGAGCTCGTTGATCGCTCCGGTCAGTGCCGCGGCAATCTGACCGGCGGCGCGTCGTTCCGCCTGATCGCGTGAGGCAATCTCTCCGATGCTCATGCATTTTTCCCCTTTACGGTGTGCTCTGAAAGGTCAGTCGGTACGTCGCCCCGTCCCGGTGAGTAAACGTCCCGTCCATGCGTACTGCCATCGCCTCAACAATCCGGATAACGAGCGCGTGGTCGGGTGTGCTCAGGTGGTCGTGGCCTCCATGAGCGATGGTGATCCACGACTCGTCATTGTCGGAACCGCTTTCCACCTGAAGGTAACGAACCCGCCCAACCCCGATCAGCACGGTCACGATCTGATCCACCGCAACCGCCAGGGGAACGGCGAGCTGTGCCGGGACCCGGGTGATCGAGAGATCGATCTCCGCCGTCACCTCTTCCGGCGGCACGTTGAGGGCGCGACAGACCTGGGGGAACTCCAGCTGAAAAAACTCGTCAAGGTTAACGAGCGGAGGAGTGGAGCCAACGAGCAGCCCACGCATGACCGCTGATACCGCGCGAACCTGCCCGAGTATCCCATCGAGTTCGGGCTCGGTCGGGGTGCCCCGCAATCCGGCAGCGCGCAGCGAAATCAGCCCCTCGATGACCTCGAGGCAGTTCTTCGTCTGTTCGTTCATGTCGCGCAGCAGGTCATCCTGGTCACGGACCCGTTCTCGGAGAAAGGTCTCAGACTGCTTTCGATCGGTGATGTCTTCCTGGAAAAACACAAAGTCGCTTACGTCGCCGGAACCTCCGACAATGGGGAATACCTTCATCCATGACCAGTACGACTCCCCGTCCCCCCGCCACACGATGGTATCGCCTTCCCAGACCGTCTCCGAATTGATCGCCCGGGTGATTTCCTCGACCGTCTCCTCCTGCACGTAGTCCTGCATCAGCACAAACATGTTCTGCCCGATAAACTCCTCGGGGCGAAACCGGTTGAGTCGGAGAAAGTGGGGATTGGCATACACGACGGTTCCATCGGGTTCCGTGATGCAGATTGCGGCCCGGCTCTGCTCGACGGCAATGGAGAGCCGCTGAAGCATCCGTTCCGCCCGCTTGCGTGGCGTGATGTCACGAATGATTCCCACCGTTCCGGTGAAGAAGCGCCGCTGGATATCGGCATGGTAGTGCCCGGTTGCGGCAATCTCGCCGAATGCGCTTACCGACCCCACCAGATCGCCACCGCTGCCCTTGGTGCGCAGGCGGACCTCCAGCCCCTTGGTTCGTCGCTCACCGGTTCGCCGCTCGTCAAAGAGACCTGGTGCGGACTGTGGGCCGGTGATGACGCCGCGCATCCGCGAGAGCATCTGGTTTCGACTGACCCGGGGAACCTCTTCGGCAACGAGGATTTCGCTGAAGTGGCGGCCGATCAGCTCATCAGGAGTGTACCCGAGGGCACGAACCGCTTCGTTCACAAAGAGAAAGTGGCCCGAGGGATCGATCTTGTAGACCACGTCGGGAATTGCCTGAATGAGCTCCTCATAGCGATGTTCGCTGGAGCGAAGCATGTCACCGGCCGTCTCTTCGCGGTCGCGCTCTCGAAGCACCTTCCGGATCAACGTCGGCAACAGCGAAATGAACCGACCCGCTTCATCTCGAATCACAAACTCGCAGCCGGTCTCTGCGTGGAGCGCGCAGACCGCGTCCTCCGATCCGTGGCGGGCAATGACCAGGGTCGGGTTGTTCGGATAACTGCGGATGAGGTCAATGGTGTTTGCGGCCGAATCGGCGAGCTCAACGAGAAAGACGATGCTGCGTCGCTCCGCCTCGTCCCGGGCAATCTGCGGGTGGGGCCAGTGGCGCTCCACGTCGTACGCGAGCGACCGCTGTGCAGCACACGCGCGAAAGTCGTCGAGGAGCACGGGGTCCTGGGTGATCAGGAATACGCTCAGTCGATCCATCATTCCACCGGACTCGGACCGTCGCCACGGGCGTGATTGTCGAGCGAAAGGCAGTGTGGGCATATCCCGTACAGAATGAGCCCGGCCTCCGGAGAGAGCGAGAAGCCACTTCGTGTGGCCACCGCCTTGAGCAGGGCGTTTACGCTCGCGTCGTGCACATCGATGATGGCGCCACAGTAGCGGCAGACCACGTTGACGTGGGGCTCGGTGTCAACATCGTAGTGAGTATGATCATGATTTGCAATTTCCAGCCGGATGATGAGTCCGAGCTCCCGCAGGGTATCTACCGTGTTGTACACGGTTGCCTGACTGATCATCGGAAACGCGCGGGTGACGCGTCGATAGATTTCCGCAACGGTGGGGTGCCCGTCCGATTCCACCACTGCCCGGCAGATCGCTGCGCGCTGGGGGGTTTTGCGCTTGCCGGCCTGTTCGAGTTCGTCGAGGAATCGTTGAACGGTTTGTTCATGACGCGCGGACGCGAGATCGCTCATCTCATTTCCTTCATGGCTCCAGTATAGTGTTCCCCGCTGCTCGGTGCCACCGCTGAGCGAGCCGGTCGTGGTGATACCGCTTTTTTTTGCGCGGTCGTTGTCACGCTCCCCGTTTATGGGTATGTTAATTTCCATCGCCCATACCAACGACTCGACGTTTGCGAGCAACTCCAGGGAGGATGTTCTATGGCGAGCATCGGCATCATCTACGGATCTTCAACCGGCAATACGCGAGACGTGTGCCGGAAACTTCAGCTCATGCTTGGCCGCGAGAGTGCAGACCTTCTGGATGTTGCCGATGTCTCGCCGTCCGACTTCAGCCCATATCGAAACCTCATCCTTGCGGTTTCGACCTGGGGCGCGGGCGATCTTCAGGATGATTGGGAGGAGTTCTACCCCAGTCTTGATGAAATTGATTTCTCCGGCAAGCGGGTAGCGGTTCTGGCCCTCGGTGACCAGCAGCACTACGGTGATTCCTTCTGCGATTGCGTGCCGTTACTGGTCGATAAGGTGACCGAGCGTGGGGCTACGGTCGTCGGCTTCACCGATCCCGAGGGGTACAGCTATATCGCCTCCCGCGCTGAGCGAGATGGAAAGCTGCTGGGCCTCATTCTCGACGAGGATAACCAGGCCGACCAGACCGATGCCCGGTTGAAGCGGTGGGTGAATCGTCTGCGAGGGGCCTTCGCCGGTTGAGGGGTTTCCGCGGTACGGGATGAAGTCGGCCTCGCGGTATTTCCGACAAAACGGGTTTACATTGTTCGTTTCATTCGATATATTTTGATCGTTGGTTTTCATCACTCAAACCAGAAAGAAAGGCACGCCATGACACATACCGTTCCGTCCTCCACCGAGACCGTTTCCGCCGAATGGGCTGGATTCCGCTCAGGTCGCTGGGTCGACCACGTCGACGTTCGCGACTTCATTCAGCGCAACTACGCCCCGTACGAGGGGGATGAATCCTTCCTCGCGCCGCCGACCGAGGCCACTACCTCGCTGTGGGCAAAGGTGTCCGCCTTGCTGGCTAAGGAGAACGCGGCGGGCGGCACCCTCGATGTTGACACCTCAACCATCTCCACCATTGACTCGCACGGGCCCGGATATATCGATCAATCGCTGGAGCGGATCGTTGGTCTTCAGACCGATGCGCCGCTGCGCCGCGCGATCATTCCCAACGGGGGGATCCGCGTGGTTGAGAGCGCCTGCAAGGCGTACGGCTTCACCCTCGACCCCAAGGTATGGGAGATCTTTACCCGGTATCGGAAAACGCACAACGACGGTGTTTTTGACGCGTATACCCCCGAAATGCGCGCCGCGCGGAGCGCCGGCATCATAACCGGGCTGCCTGACGCCTACGGACGGGGGCGGATCATCGGTGACTATCGCCGGGTCGCCCTGTACGGCATCAACCGACTGATTCAGGACAAAGAAGACCAGAAGAGCTCGGTCGAGATTGGATCAATGGAAGAGGATGAGATCCGGCTGCGTGAAGAGATCTCCGAGCAGATCTCCGCCCTGCGTGAACTGCTGACCATGGCTGAGGCGTACGGCTTCGATATTTCCCGTCCCGCCGGAAATGCCCGAGAGGCCATTCAGTGGCTCTACTTTGCCTACCTCGGTTCGGTCAAGGAGCAGAACGGCGCCGCGATGAGTCTTGGACGCGTCGCGACCTTCCTGGACATATACATCGAGCGAGACATCGCCGCCGGGGTGCTCACCGAATCGCAGGCTCAGGAACTGATCGATCACTTCGTGATGAAGTTGCGGCTGGTACGGTTTCTGCGCACGCCGGACTACAACGAGCTGTTCTCCGGCGACCCAACCTGGGTTACCGAGGTGCTGGGAGGCATGGGTACCGATGGGCGCCCCCTCGTCAGCCGGACCTCCTTTCGCTTTCTGCACACGCTCTATAACCTGGGCGCCGCGCCGGAGCCAAACCTGACCGTTCTCTGGGCGCTTGGCCTGCCCGAACCGTTCAAGCGGTATGCAGCCAGGGTCTCGGTTGACACCAGTTCGATCCAGTATGAAAACGACGACCTGATGCGTCCCTACTGGGGCGACGACTACGGCATCGCCTGCTGCGTCTCGGCGATGCGGCTGGGTAAACAGATGCAGTTCTTCGGCGCGCGCTGTAACCTCGCCAAGGCGCTGCTCTACGCCATTAACGGTGGACGCGACGAACTGAACGGCATTCAGGTGGGGCCGCGCTTCGAGCCCATTCACGGCGAGTATCTCGATTACGATGAGGTGATGAGCAAGTTTGACTACTTTCTCGACTGGATCGCCAACCTCTACATTAATACGCTGAACGTCATCCACTACATGCACGACAAGTACAGCTACGAGCGACTTCAAATGGCTCTGCATGACCGCGACGTGCTGCGAACCATGGCCTGCGGTATTGCCGGTCTCTCGGTCTGCGCCGACTCGCTGTCCGCCATCAAGCACGCCAAAGTCCGCGCCATTCGTGACGAGGCGGGAACGGTCGTCGATTTCGCGATTGAGGGCCCCAACGCGGACAGCTGGCCAAAGTTTGGAAACAACGACCCGGCGGTTGATTCGATTGCGGTTGACCTGGTGGAACGAGTCATGAAAAAGCTCCAGAAGAACCGCACCTATCGCAACGCGGAGCCCACCATGTCGGTGCTGACCATCACCTCCAACGTGGTGTACGGCGCCAAAACCGGAAACACGCCGGATGGACGCAAGGCCGGAGAGCCGTTCGCGCCGGGTGCCAACCCCATGCATGGACGCGATTCTCACGGCGCCCTTGCCTCCCTGAGTTCGGTTGCCAAGCTTCCCTACGAGTTCTCCCAGGATGGTATCTCGTATACCTTCTCGATCGAACCCTCATCGCTGGGCAAGGACGAAAGTGGACGGGTCTCCAACCTCTGTTCGCTGCTCGACGGCTATGTTTCCGAAGGGGGGCATCACATCAACGTGAATGTTCTCGATCGTGACATGCTGCGTGACGCGATGGAGCATCCGGAGCGCTACCCGCAGCTTACCATTCGGGTGTCGGGGTATGCGGTCAACTTCGTGAAGCTCACCCGTGAGCAGCAGCTCGACGTAATCAACCGGACCTTTCACGCGCGCATCTGATGCGTGGAACCCCCATCGGTGGTGGCCTCGCCGGGGCCACCGGTGCGTCGCAGACTACCGCGACCATCCACTCGGTGGAGACGTTCGGCACGGTCGACGGGCCGGGCATTCGCTACGTGGTGTTTTTCCAGGGTTGTCCGCTTCGCTGCGCCTACTGTCACAATCGGGATACGTGGGCGCGCTCCGGCGGAAAGACGGTCAAGGTGGCCGACCTGGCGGTGGACATCGAGCGCTACGCCGGGTTTCTGCGTCCGTCGGGTGGGGGAGTGACGGCAACGGGTGGGGAGCCGCTTCTCCAGGCCGCCGCGGTGAGCGAGCTCTTTGATCTGGTACATGGGCTCGGTTTGACTACCGCGCTCGATACCTCCGGCCACGCCGCGATCACACCGGTCATCGATGCCTTGCTTGAGCGCACCGATCTGGTGATCCTTGATCTGAAACATGCCGACAACGATGCGCATCGGAATCTGGTGGGGGTCCCGAATCACCGAATTCTTGAATTCGCCCGTGAGGTAGCGCGGAGAGGACGGCCGCTCTGGGTGCGTCACGTGGTGGTGCCCGGATATACTACGGACGAGGCCGACGTCACCGCGCTTGGGTCGGTTATCGCTGAGTTGGCGGAACACGGGGGGCTGCAGCGCGTTGAACTGCTCGCCTATCACGAGCTTGGCCGACACAAGTGGGAAGCTCTGGGAGAACGGTACCCCCTTGAGGCGGTGTCGCCGCCCACCGCCGACGAGATGCGCGCGGTGGCTTCGGTCCTCGAGGGCTACGGACTCCCGGTGTGTCGCCCCGATTACGGCGACCGACGGCCGAACGTTCATGAGTAAGGCTATTGACAAAGCAAACTCGCTTTGGTAGTTTTGTCATCCACAAGATGCCCTTGTAGCTCAGTTGGCAGAGCACGTCCATGGTAAGGACGGGGTCATCGGTTCAAATCCGATCGAGGGCTCAATTTTCTTTGTGCGGCCGGCGGGAACGCAGAACGTGCCGGAATCTAAGGCGGGGAGTAACCAATGGCGAGTGCAAAAGGAAAGAGCGTAGAGCTCATCGCCCTTCAGTGTACCGTGTGTAACAATCGTAACTACACGACGAAGAAGAACAAAAAGAATATCCAGGGTAAACTGGAGTTGAACAAGTTCTGTCCCACGGATCGCAAGCACACCTTGCACCGTGAGACCAAGGTGAAATAGTCGCTATCTTAGGCCAGTAGCTCCAACGGCTAGAGCGCCGGTCTCCAAAACCGGATGTTGTAGGTTCGAATCCTACCTGGCCTGCTTTTTTCGCGCGGGAAGACGCCCGCGTGTACATGTGCGCGTACGAATTGCCGCGGGAGAGTAGGATCGTGAAAAGGGTCGTTCAGTTCTTCAAAGATAGTTATGCCGAGCTGAAAAAAGTCGTCTGGCCGTCGCGGGATGAGGTTGCCTCCTCAACAAAGGTGGTCATCATTTCCGTGGTTCTGGTCGCGCTGGCGCTCGGGATCGTCGATTTCGTGCTCATTTCGGCGGTGGATCTCATTTTCTAGCGCCCCAACGGGGAGCGCTCCCGGGCCCGGTTGTCGGCGCACCGTGAGAGAAGGGGCGAAATGTCAAAGCAGTGGTACGTGCTTCATACCTATTCGGGGTATGAAAACAAGATTGAACGAACCATCCGCCGAATGATGGAAGACGGCGAGCTGGGAAGTGCCGTAGCTGATATCAAGGTTCCGGCCGAACAGGTTGTGGAGATGCGCGATGGAAAGAAGCGCATCTCGTCCAAGAAGTTTCTCCCGGGGTACATCCTTCTTGAGATGGATCTTCCCGATTTGGGCTGGAAGCAGGTCTGTTCGCACATCCGAAAGATTAACGGGGTCACCGGCTTTGTCGGCTCGAGTTCGGCGATGAAGCCGCAGCCAATCTCCGCTGAAGAGGCGCGGACGATTCTCCAGAAAACCGGTGAAATCAAGGGCGACAAGGGGTTGAAGCCGAAGCAAAGCTTCACCTCGGGTGAGAGCGTTCGTATTGTTGAGGGGCCGTTCGAGTCGTTTACGGGTACGGTCGAGGATGTGAACCTCGAGAAGGGCAAGCTGCGGGTGACCGTCGGAATTTTCGGACGGTCTACGCCGGTCGAGCTTGACTTTCTTCAGGTAGAAAAAGTATAGAGAGTCTCCGCTGATGCGGAGCGTGCCTCGCCGTTGGCTGAGGCGAAGATGGGAGCTGTGCCGAGCGCACAGCGTTTGTACCACACAAGGAGCGCCACATGGCAAAGAAGAAGGTGGCGGCGATTGTAAAACTGCAGGTTCCCGCGGGAAAGGCCACTCCGGCCCCACCGGTTGGGCCCGCGCTGGGTCCCCACGGGGTCAGCGCGCCGCAATTTGTGCAGCAGTTTAACGACGCCAGCAAGAGCATGGAACCGGGTCTTACGATTCCGGTTGTGATTACCATCTACGCGGATCGAACCTTTACCTTCATCATGAAGACCCCACCCGCGGCGGTCCTCATCAAGAAGGCGATCAACCTCGAGAGTGGTTCGGCAGAGCCGCACAAGGTCAAGGTTGGGAAGATCTCGCAGCAGAAGATCCGCGAAATCGCCGAACTGAAGATGGCCGATCTCAACGCGAACGACGTCGATGCCGCAATGAAGATCATTTCGGGCACCGCTCGGAGCATGGGCGTTGAAGTGGAGGCGGTATCATGAGTCGGGGAAAAAAGTACCGCCAGGCGGTAGCCGCGCTGAAACGCGTCGAGCAGCTTCCCGTTCAGGAAGCGGTTGAGAAGCTGAAAGAGCTCGCATTTGCCAAGTTCGATGAGACCATCGAGCTGCACATGAACCTCAATCTGAAGAAGAGCATGAACGTTCGAGATACCCTGGTTCTTCCGCATCAGTTTGTCGGCGAGAAGCGTATCCTGGTTTTCGCCAAGGGTGACAAGGCAACCGAGGCCACCGAAGCGGGAGCGATGTTTGTCGGTGATGACGACCTGATCGAAAAAATCCGGGGCGGCTGGCTTGACTTCGACGTTGCCGTGGCAACGCCGGACATGATGAAAGACGTTGGGCGGTTGGGACCCATTCTTGGTCGGCGAGGCCTGATGCCAAACCCCAAGACCCAGACGGTGACCAACGACGTCAAAGCCGCAATTGACGAACTCAAGAAGGGGCGCGTCGAGTTTCGGTCGGACAAGACCGGTGTGGTTCACCTGGCCGTCGGGAAGGTTTCCATGGCCTCGGAGCAGGTCGCTGAGAACATCGATGCGATTATCACTGAGGTCAACAGAAAACGACCGCCCGACACCAAGGGAACCTTTGTGAAGTCCATAGCCGTGTCTGCCACCATGGGGCCCGGGATCAAGATCGATACCGCCGCTACCGCGGTCGGTGCGGTGTAGGGGGCAATATGACCGAATACACAACTAAAGTGCAGCAGCACAAGACCGATTCGGTAGATAAGCTGAAGGATCGATTCTCGATCTCAACAGACTTTGTCTTCACCGACTATCGTGGCCTCACCGTTTCGCAGATCAGTGAACTCCGGGCGAAACTTCGGGTGCATCAGGCGGAATACCGCGTGGTGAAAAACCGGTTTGCCAAGATCGCTCTTGAGCAAATGAGCATGCCCGACGCATCGGAGATGCTCGTCGGCCCGACAGCGCTTGCCCTGCCGACCGATGAGTCCGGCCCGGTGGTGAAGGCCCTGCTTGAGTTCGGTAAGGATACTCCGCTTGAGGTGAAGGGGGCGATCATCGATGGTCGTGTCTTTGACAAGGCGCAGACCGAGGCGTACGCCAAACTCCCGACTCGAAACGAGCTCCTCTCGAGCCTCATGGGCACGATGAAGGCGCCGGTGCAGAACCTGGTCTTTGTGATGAACGGGGTAACCAGCAAGCTGGTGCGTACCCTCGCAGCAGTGGCGGAACAGAAGAAAGAACAGAGCGCGTAAACGCGCGTCTGAATCAAACATACCGGCGACGTTAGTCTTCACGCGAGTGTTCCATGCTATCGTCGTCGTAAACAAGGAGAAGGTAATATGGCAACACTGACCAAAGAAGATGTGCTTGAGGCAATCGCCAACATGACCGTGCTCGAAGTTTCTGAGCTCGTCAAGGCGATGGAAGAGAAGTTCGGCGTGACTGCGGCTGCACCGGTTGCAGCGGTTGCTGCCGCACCCGCGGGTGGCGCTGCCGCCGGGGGCGAGGCGGAAGAAGAGCAAACCGAGTTCAACGTCATTCTCAAGAGCTTTGATGACACCAAGAAGATTCCGGTCATCAAAGAGGTTCGGGCAATCACGGGTCTGGGTCTGAAAGAGGCCAAGGAACTCGTGGAAGCTGGGGGTAAGGCTGTCAAGGAAGGTATTTCCAAAGACGAGGCCGCCAAGATCAAGGAGCAACTTGAGGCTGCCGGCGCAGTTGTCGAAGTCAAGTAGCTCGGTCGTTACCGGCGTTGTTCAGTTTTCTCGCAATACCACCAACACCCCACGGTGAAGGTGGTATTGTTGTGTTTTCAGCCCGTTGTTCATGTGTAACCTGCGGTTGTTGTGTCCGGCCGCCGGCACTGGGGAGGTGAGAGAGTGTTTGACCGAAACAAACCCGTGAAGCGAGTATTCGTGGGAACTGA
>SLTF01000296.1 GCA_007130025.1 Spirochaetales bacterium
CGATCATCACCGTCGAGGTGATGGTTATCACAACCGGTGTGGGGGCAAAACGGGGGGATAAAGGGCAAGGGGGCACCTCCTGTTCGGTTCAGGCGTAGGTCTACCCCCTGTATAACGCGCCAAAAACTCCCCCTGCTTCACGGTTCGGTGAAAAAGAACAGGTTTTGGAACACTCTCTTACGGTTACGGTGTATCGATACGACGCTGCATTCGCTCAAGCATGGAGTGATACGCTCTGGGCAGAGGCTCTACCTCCAGAAACTGATGCGCGAGATGGTCGGTTCCCGCCGGCACCCCATGGACGCCCGGTGGCCCTCCGTCTGCCGTATAGCGTCTCAAC
Organism: Spirochaetales bacterium; assembly: GCA_007130025.1. Classification (GTDB taxonomy): domain Bacteria; phylum Spirochaetota; class Spirochaetia; order DSM-27196; family PWMO01; genus PWMO01. The sequence continues at coordinate 341 of SLTF01000296.1, forward strand.
AGCGGCTCGGGTGCGCCGAAACGATCTACCAGGTGTTGAACCGCGGCGTCGGAGACGTACATGCCGTGGTAGTACGCGAGGCTCGAAACAAGCCTCCCGACAATTCTGCCCACGTCCTCCTGTACCTCCCGCACCAGTGCCACTCCCCACCCGATTCGCGTCTCGCGCGAAAGCCCGGCTTCCACGGAGCCGACGTTCGCCGCCGCCGATGCTTCGATTGCCAACTGAAGATCGCTGTTTCCCAGCGAGAGAGCCTGGTCGATTGCGATAGCCACCCCGGCAGCAATCTGCTTGTACCCGTCGCTGCTCAGTTGACCGATGCCGCCGTCCTCGCCCCCCGCCGGGCGCTGAATAAACCGAACACCGTGCTCGGTCTCCGCCAACACCTCCGACACACGCAGGGCGAGCCGCATCCGATCCTTCGCAGAGAGGAGTTCCTCTCGAGGAACCAGCCGTACCCCCTCCCCTGCCTCACCCGGGGAGAGAACCTTCATTCTCTGGGGCTCCCGCACCGCGCGGAGACGCGCTTCGTACTCACGCAGAGCGCGGTTGTACGACGCCCGTCGGCGTTTGACCTGCTCGTTCGCCCGATAGAGTGAATCCCACAACGTCAGCATCGTGCGATAGAACGAAACCTCGTCGGCCGCAAACCGCCGACCTGCACCGATCGCCGAGGCGTCACCCAAGCCATCGCCGAGTCTCGGTTCTTTGCCGCCTCGTCGGTTTCTGCTCCGGGTTGACGCCGGCAGACGCCGCTCGAGCGCATCGTGCACCTCCCGCACGGCCCGGCCGACGTTGCGCAATACTTCCTCGACCGCCAGAATCACCGGAATCGCTGCGGGAATACGATGGATCGACTCAGAGTTATTCAGATACTCCGCCAGAATCCGCAATCGGCTGTTGCGCACGTGGATCGCCACCCGCAACTCCTTGCGGGCCCGTTCAAGCCGCCGGTCCAACTCGCGCACCACAGTCCCACCCACCCACTGCAGGGAGAAGAGCGTGAAACTGCGCCCCGCCAGCAGCTCAAACGCAAGCGTCAGCATCTCTTCGGCATCGTTGAGACTCATGAGATCGGAGTTGTCCTGCTCACCGGTCGACAAGACCCGTTCGATAAACCCCTCGGTGCGTGGCCGCCCCTTCTGTTTTCGTGGTGCGTATCCCGCGAATCGACGGCGGACCTCCTGCGCCACGGCGGGAGAGCGGTGCTCGATGCCGGGCAGCGCTTCCATCAGAGTGGTGGTGTGTTTTCGGGATTCATCCCGCACCCGGGAACTCAATCCGGCGCGGCGAAATACCTCAATGGAGCGGACGGCGTCGGCGAGCGTTTCGTCACCGGTGAGATCGAGAAACGCCTGTCGAACCGCCTGCTCGGAGGCGTCAGCGTTATCGAGCAGGTACTTGGCCGCGAGGAGATCGCGGTCGTCACCTTCGTAGTACTCGAGGGTTTGGTTCCGCACGGCAGCAATCAGTTCCGGTATCCGCCCCATGACCTCGGTGAGGGCCCGTTCCATCCGCTCGTGCTCGTGCCCCCGGAGTGCATCGTACCCAATTCGCATCATCACCGCGAACAAACCCGCAACGAGGGTATAGGCGGCGAAGTAGACAAACAGCTGCGGCGGCGCCGGAACGCCGAAGCCGATGTAGTAGCCGGCGTTGAGAGCCAGATAGGTGACTGGGCCGGCGGTCCAGGCGAGCTGGACCACCGTTCTCCCCCACGATTCCTTGCGAAGAGCCCGCGACAACCGAAAAACAAACTGCCGGGAGAACCCCTGATAGTCGTTCCGTGGAAGCCATCGTATGTCCAGATCGTGGCGTTGCTTCATGAGAGACTCGTCACCACGCTTCGGCACACGTACGTTGCTCCCCACACCACTTTAAATCGCCGTTACAGCATCAGCGCGCCGATCACACCGACGATGATCAACGGAATGTTGAAATGCAGAAAGGTCGGTACGCAGGTGTCCCAGATGTGGTCGTGTTGACCGTCGACGTTCAGCCCCGCTGTTGGGCCGAGCGTGCTGTCCGACGCAGGCGATCCCGCGTCTCCGAGGGCCGCAGCGGTGCCGATGAGCAGGACCGTCGCGGGGATGCTGAACCCAAGGCTCGCCGCCAGCGGAACGTAGATCGCGGCGATGATGGGAATGGTCCCGAACGAGGTTCCTATTCCCATGGTGATGAAGAGTCCAACCAGAATCATGATTACGGCCGCGATCAACCGGCTTCCGCCCATCAGACCACCGGCCGAAGCAACCAGCGACTGCACGGCACCCGTCTCGCGGATCACGGCACCGTAGCCCGCGGCGACCAGCATCACGAAGGCGATGAAGCCCATCATCCCAATACCGCTGTGCAGCATTTCGTCCAGATCCACCCAGGTGATCGCGCGCCCGACCACCATGATCGCGAGCCCCAACAGCGCACCGATCTGCAGTGAACCAATTGGACTCACCTGAACCGCAAGCGCCGAGACGGCTCCCACAAGCGCAACCCAGTGCCGACGGGTCATTTTCGGTTCCGCTTCGCTCTGGGAGGCAGCGACGAGCGCTTCGGGCTCGACGTCCCGGTACTCGCGCGGTTTCCGGTAGGTAATAAAAATCGCGATCAACAGGCCGACGATCATCGCCGCGCCAAGAATCCAGAGCACGCGCCAGATTCCGCCCTGCTCGACCATCAGGCCGTTCTCGGCCAACTGGTCGGTGATGATCCCGTGAAAGATCCATCCGTACCCAACCGGCAATGCAACGTAGGGCGCCTTCAGACCGAAGGTGAGCGCGGTCGCGGCGGCGCGTCTATCAATCTGCAGCCGGTTCAGAACCGCGAGCAGCGGTGGAACCAGAATGGGAATGAACGCGATGTGAACCGGGATCAGGTTCTGCGACAGGGACGCGACCGCGGCCAGTACCAGCAGCAACATCGCCCCTTTCCCCTGTACCCAGCGCACGATGGAACGGGCGAGCACGGTGGCCACGCCGGTCCTGTGCAGCGCCGCGGCAAGAGCCCCCAGCAAAATGTAGCTGAGCGCGGTGCTGGAGTTGCCCCCCATTCCACCGACCAGGGCGTTCATTGTGGTCCCAAGCGGCATCCCCGCCAGCGCGCCGCCGACGAGGGCCGCGAGCAGAAGCGAAAAGAGCACGTTCAGCTTCAGGAGACAGAGCACGATCATCGCAATAACGGAGAGAAACACGGGGTTGGTAATCATGGATGCGTTCCTTTTTCTGGTGATTGGGTCGTCAGGGGTTACCCGGGAAGCATCCTAACATGGGAGAGCCGAATCGTACAGAATAACCGGCAGATGAACTCCCGACGGCTCAGCGGACGGCCTCCGCAGACACGGAGGCCGGTGCCGGCTCGGTACGAGAGACGAATGGTGGAGAGCCCTGGAACGAAGTTGCTACCTGATGTCCTTGTCCTGGACGGTCTTGCGCTTCTCTTCCTTCGCGTTTGCGATTGCCGCATCGCAGATCGCCCGGACTTTGTCCGACAGCGCATCGATGACCGATGCAGAGCACTTCAGGTCTGCGTTCTTGATGTAGGCCTTCACCTTGGACGAGATGACAAGCACCTCTTGTTCGCTGCTCATGTTTGCTCCTGAATGTACGGATTCCTGAGTGAGACTACACCATCGCGCGAATCGCGTCACCGGTGCTACGGCGAGACGCAGGGAAACCGCCGCCACCACGGCAGTACCGCAGCACCGAGCGCGGCGGCGTGGGTCCCCAAGCGTGAGAGCGTGACTCGCGGCGGTGGTGATTCCATGGGGCTTGTGCCGAGTGCGGTGCGGATAGCCTCCACCAACGGTTCACCCAGCGCTGACACCGGCCCGCCGATCACCACGGTGGGTGCATCCAGGCAGCGGATCACATTGCGAAGCCCCATCGCGAAGTGAGCGGCATACGCGCGAACGACGCGGGCAGCTCGCACCTGCCCCGTATTGACCGCCGAGACAAGGCCGTCCAGATCCGGGCGACGTGCGTTCCAGAGCCGAAGCAGCGCCGTCTGCGAGGCGTACCGCTCCCAGCATCCAATCGAGCCGCAGTTGCAGCGCCGGCGAGCTCCGGGTATCGGCACGTGGCCAAACTCCCCCGCCCGATATCGGGCGCCGCGGTACAGGCTGCCCTCCAGCATCACCCCAACGCCCACCCCCTCGGAGACCGAGACGAAGGCGAGGCTTTCGCGCCGATCCGAGACGGCCGCCCAGCTCTCGGCGAGGGCGGCGGCATTCGCCTCGTTCTCAAAGAGGGCGGGGCCTTCACACCGCACGGCATTCGAGAATACCTCCAGCGGTATTTCGTCAAGCAGCAGGTTGGGCGCCTCGGTCAAGAGGCCGCGCTCTTCGTCAACAATACCGGGAAGGCTCACCCCAACGCCGGCAAGCGGCGGAACCGCACGGGCGGACCCCACGCCCCTGATGTCCGGTACGAGCCGCTCACACGCCTCACCCACCGCGGCCATCAGCGCTTCCTGGTCGGAACGTCCGAAGGGAACCTCGCACGTGTCGAGCACGTTCAGATCCAGATCAGCGCGCACCGCCTCGACGCGCTCGGGGTGCACCGCGATTCCGATCGTGCAGGCGCCGCCCGGCCGAAACCGGAAGCGCCGCGGTTTACGGCCGCCGGAGGATGCGGCGTAGCCGGACGGCTCCACCATCCCCTGGGTCTGCAGGTCACGGATCAGCGCGGTAGCGGTTGGGACACTGACTCCGAGCGCCTGTGCCGCATCCGCCGCGGTGAGTTCCCGGCGGCGGCGCAGCAGGTGGAAGGCCGCGGCGGTCGGTTCAGAGATAGCGGTTCACGATCGCTTCGAGCATCTCGCGTCGCCCGGAGCGGTTGGTGATCTGGTCGTTCTCGAGCGCGTACGCCTCGAGCTCCTTGAACCCCACGGAACCCTGCACAATTTTCGCACCAATCCCGTCGCGATAACTCGCGTACCGGTCCTGGACAAAGTCCTCCAGCTCGCGCGACTCCAACAGACGGTGGGCTACTTCCAGCGCGCGGGCGTAGGTATCCATGGCGGCGATGTGGCCGATGAAGATGTCGTCCGGCTCAAAGCTTCCTCGGCGCAGCTTGGCGTCAAAGTTGAGTCCACCGGGGGCCAGGCCCCCAGCTTTCAGCACCTCGTAGAGGGGGAAGATCGCCTCGTAGAGGTTGGTTGCCATCTGGTCGGTGTCCCAGCCAAGGAGAAACGCGCCCTCGTTGGCGTCGAGGCTGCCGAGAACCCCGTTGATGCGCGCGGTGTAGATCTCGTGCTGGTAGGTGTGGCCTGCGAGGATCGCGTGGTTCTGCTCGATGTTGATTTTGAAGTGCGGCAGCAGGTCGTACTTTCGCAGGAAGTTGAGGCAGGCCTCGACGTCGGAGTCGTACTGGTGGGCCGTCGGCTCCATGGGCTTGGGTTCGATCAGGAACTGCCCGGTGAATCCGATCTCCTTCGCGTAGTCCACCGCCATGTGAAGGAAGCGGCCGAGGTTGTCGAGCTCAAGACCCATGTCGGTATTGATGAGGCTGTCATACCCTTCCCGACCTCCCCAGAAGACGTAGTTCTGTCCGCC
>SLTF01000229.1 GCA_007130025.1 Spirochaetales bacterium
AGATAGTATACGCCCGACGCCGTTTCTGAATGATGCCGCCCGGCCGAAACACCATCATGGTGACCAGGATCGCCCCAAAAAGCAGCATGCGAAACTGCACAAAGGCGCGCAGATACTGGGGCACCAGAATGAGGACAAGCGCTCCCACCATAACTCCGGGAATAGACCCCATGCCACCGAGCACTACGGTGCAGAGCACAATGACCGACTCCCACACGGAAAAGCTCGCCGGATTGATGAAGGTCGTTCGGGCGGCGAAGACCACGCCGGCCATGCCTGCCCAGACACCCCCGAGCCCAAGCGCGGCGAGTTTGGTCTTGGCCACGTTGACGCCCATGGCCTGCGCCGCGATCACGTCCTCTTTCATGGCGACAAACTGCCGGCCAATCCGGCTGTTCTCAAGACGATAGACCACAAAGATCGTAAAGCCCACCAGCGCGATCATCGTGAAATAGATGAAGACCGTTGTCTGCGGCAACGTCATGCGGATCCCGGGAATCGCGGGCCGGGGAATGCTTCGAATGCCTGCGGTTCCACCCGTTACATCCGCCCAGTTCTCGAGGACAAGACGGGTAATCTCCGCGAACGCCAGCGTTACAATGGCGAGGTAATCGCCCCGCAACCGCAGCACGGGAATTCCAATCAGCAGACTCGCAAGTCCTCCAACCAGGGCGCCGATTGGAAGCGCCAACCAGAAGTTCAATCCAAAGTTCTGGTTGAGGAGCGCGTAGGAGTAGGCCCCCAGGGCGTAGAACGCGATATAGCCAATGTGCAGCATGCCGCCAAGACCAATGATGATGTTGAGTCCCAGCCCCAGCACGACGTAGAGCAGGGCGGTGATCATCACGTTGGTCTGCCACATACCGCCGGCGAAGGGGAACGCAACCACAATCACGGCGAGTACAATGGATGCGCCCGCCGTGAAGTGTCTCTGCTGGGCGAGCGTGGCGACCCGCGCACGAACCCCGGCAAGACTTCGCGATACCAGACCGTTTCGGGACCCGCCGCCGCTCTGTTTCCGCTCCAGCGCGACGCGCCAGATCCACGATCCCACAAAGGTTCCGCCGATTATCCAGATCAGATTCGACCAGCGCCACACTACGGCGCGGGCGGACATGTCGGCTCGCATCACCAGGATTGGAAAGGTGAGGATCGCGAACCAGATCGAGACCAGCAACGATCGCCTCGCAAACACAAGGTGGCGATTCATCGCGGGACGGACTGTCTGCACGGTATCCGACATCGGTCTACACCTTCTTGTTTTCCGGGCGCCCAAGGAGGCCCGATGGTTTTAGAAGCAGGATGATGATGAGGATGGCAAATGCAAAGACATCCTCGTAGTCGCTCGAGATGTACCCGGCTCCCAGTGATTCGGTCAGGCCCAGCACGAAGCTGCCGAGCACGGCACCGGGAATGCTTCCGATCCCGCCGAGTACCGCAGCAACGAAGGCTTTGATTCCCGCCATGAAGCCAATATAGAAGTTGATCTGGCCGGTGAACGAACTGATCAGTACTCCTCCGAGGGCTGCGGTGGCCGATCCGATCACAAAGGTGACCGAGATGACGCGGTTCACGTTCACCCCCAGAAGCATCGCCATGGTCTTGTCCTGACTGGCGGCGCGCATCGACTTTCCGATTCGGGTGAACTTGATCAGAAAGGTGAGTGCAACCATCACGATGGCGGTGATGCCAAGAATGACAACCTGGGCGGAGTTGATGCGCACCGGAAGGGTCTGCAGAAAGCCCATTTCCGGAACGAGCGTCGGGAACGGAATGAAGTTTGACGTCTGCGCAAGGCGTACGTAGTTCTGCAGGAAGAGTGACATTCCAATTGCGCTGATCAGCGCGGAAAGCCGCAAGCTCTTCCGCACCGGCTTATACGCAATTTTCTCCATGGTGAATCCGTAGGCGGCAGAATAGACCATCGCAATGAGACTCGCGATGATCAGAATGCTGATGCCGTCCAGTCCAAGATAGCTCAGCGCCAGCGCGACGATCAGCGCGGTAAAGGCACCGATCATGTAGATTTCACCGTGGGCAAAATTGATCAGCTCAATGATCCCGTACACCATGGTGTACCCGAGGGCCAGCAGCGCGTAGATGCTACCGCGGGTCAACCCGCCGATGATGAGATTGAGGAAGTAGTTCACCGATTGGGTACCTTTCCGGAAGGGAGGTCAACAAACACCACCCCGCGCAGATGCGCGGGATGATATTTGAATCGCAGTGAAACGGAACTCGGGTGAGCTTCGTTACTGAATCTCGACATAGCGGCCGTTCTGCACCTGGAAGATGGCGAAACCCACGCCGATGGCGTCTCCTCGCTCATCAAACCGGATAGCGCCAAGCGGCGTCTCTACCAGGTTGTTCCGAAGTGCGGTACGAATCCCTTCATAGGTGGTACCGCCTGCCTCAATCGCGGCAAACAGGGCAACCGCCGCTGCGTAGCCGTTCATGAAGAAGGGACCGGGATCTTCGCCGAAGCGGGCACGATGCCGGGAGGTGGCATCCTGCGCCATTGGGTTTCCTGCGGTGTCCATCGGACCGGTAGCAAACACGCCCTCGGCAGCGGCACCGGCGGTCTGGATGAACGCGTCGTCCTGGACGCCGTCACCCGATACAAACGGGACCTGCAATCCGCGGCTGCGCATCTGACCAACAAGTCGCGACGCTTCGGGGTGGTACCCACCGAAGATCACCACGTCAGGGGTCGCGGCTTCTACGCGGGCGATGATCGCCGAGTAGTCTACCGCTCCGGGAGTGATGCCGTCGAACAGGACAACCTGTGCTCCGCCGTCTTCCACGTAGGTTCGAGCAAACTCGGCAAGACCGCGACCGTAGTCGCCACGGTCGTGCAAGACGACGATGCGGCGCGCGTTCAGGGTGTTCAGCACGAACTCGGCCTGCAGGCGTCCCTGAGCATCGTCCGACGCGATGGTTCGGAAGAAGTTGGGGAAGTCACCGCTCTGGGTCAGCGCCGGGTTGGTGGCAGACGGCGAAATCGCGACCAGGTTGGAATCGAGGTAGGTCTCGAGTACCGCAAAGGTAGCGCCGCTGCAGATGTGACCGATGATGGCGGTCACGCCGTCACCAATCAGTTTTGCTGCGGTGTTGGCTGCAACTTCCGGCTGGCAGAGCTCGTCTTCCACGATCAGCTCGATCTGGCGGCCGTTGATGCCTCCCTGCTCGTTGATGCGATCGGCAACCATGCGCGCCGCGTTAACGGTGGGAAGACCGAAGGTGGCGAGGTCACCGCTGTGGGGACCGGCAACACCGATGCGGATCGGGCCCGTGGCGGCGCGTTCGCCCTGTCCGGCGCTGGTCAACAGGACCATCAGCGCGAGGACGGAGACTACCGCGACAACAAGCACAAGTTTCTTGTTTCGTGATTTCATAGTTCCTCCTTAAGGATTTGTCGAAACCTATCGATAGCATACCAATCGAAAAAAAGCAATCCATTATCGCATAATGATACAGATTGCATCGATGGTTTACGGCACGTTCGAAACCGGATGATCCGCGCGGAAGGCGGCCAGCCGCCGGTCCAGTTCGGGCATTACCTCGGTTGGCAGGAATGAGACGCAGGCGCGCAGGCCCTCGCGCCGGGCGCCGGTTGAGCTGAGGGCAATCGCGCTGATGCCGTAATTGAACAGCTCCGCGACAAGGGCCTCGCCGGTGAACCCGGGATAGGCGATGGTGAAATAGAATCCGTCGCCAAGTGGCTGGTCGACGTCGGTGTCGTAGACAATGTTGAAGCCGTGGCGCACGAAGATGCGCTTCGCCTCCGATGCCCGGCGACGGTACTCGTCGGCGGTGTCGAGAAACCGGTACTCGCCCTCGTTGACGGCTTTCAGGATGGCGGCCAACCCATACTGCGCCGAATGGCTGACGCCCGCACTGAAGCCGTAGAGGGCACCGAGAGTCAGGGCTGCGCCAAAGCGCTCGTGGCCAAACCAGCCGATGAGTTCGGGATAGTGACGGTTGTATTGTCCATCCGGAACCACCAGCATACCGACTCGCTGCCCCGCGTAGCTGAACGCCTTGCTGCTGGAGATGAGCAACAGGGCGCGATCGCTGTGGTGCAGCACCGAGGGCTGAAACGGCGCATTTCCGTCGATGCGATACGGCGTGCGGGTATCCATGGCGATGTAGGCAAAGTCTTCGAGCACGAGCAGGTCGTGGCGATCCGCAGCGGCGGCAATCACGGCGAGCTCCTGGTCGTTGAGACACATCCAGGTGGGGTTGTTGGGATTGGAGTAGAGCAGGGCGCAGACGGAGCCGTCGGCAAGGTGGGCCTCCAGCGCAGCGGCAAGCGCCGGACCCCGGCTGTCGGCGATGTCGAGGCGGCGAACCTCAAGACCGAGCATGCGCGCCTGCAAGGCGTGCACGGGAAAGCCGGGATCGAGAAAGAGCACCGTGCGCCGCCCCGGATGCATGTGTCCCGCCACCAGGAACGCGGCCATGCTTCCCTGCAGGGTTCCCACCGTCGGCAGGCAGCCCTCTTCACTCACCGAAACGCCGATCACGTTCCGTACGAAGCGAGAAACTTCGCGTTTGAGCTCGGGTACCCCGGCCACCGGCGGATAGTGCTGCGCAACGCCGGCCGCAAGCGCCGCGCGCTCTGCCTCGACGCCAATAACAGGAGGGGCGAGCCCCGGGATTCCCATCTCCATGCGAAGAAACCTGACGCCGCTGTCGGCCTCGATCAGATCGATGAGCCGCCGGATCTCGCGGATGGATGCGCCCCCAACGTTGGTGAGACCGGTCTTCTGGATCGCGGCCTGGACGATGGTGCGCGGGATGGGTGTGTGCTGGTTCACGGGCGTCTTCCTTGTGCGGGCGGATCAGGGCTGGTATAACCTACAAAAAAGGTGGCGCTTGTTCCAGACGGGAGGTGGCATGACCATCAAGCAATTGAACGTGCAATTGGAAAACCAGCCGGGTCGGCTCCACGTGGTGAGTGCCGCAATGGCCGCCGCCGGGGTGGACATCTGCGCGATGACGGTATCGGAGAACGCAACCGCCGGGGTGTTTCGGCTTCTGGTCTCCGACATCGACCGGGCACGCCAGCTCATGATGGAGCAGCAGATGCCCGCGTCGGTTGAAGACGTAATCGCGATCCGCATCTCCGACGAGCGCGGAAGCCTTGCACAACTTCTGGAGCCGATCTCGGCGGCGCGGATAAACATCGTTTACATGTACGCCTTCTCTCGTGCAGCCAACGACGCGATCGCAGTATTCCGCTTCAGCGAACCCGAACGCGCGGTGGAAACGCTTCGCGCCCACGGCTGGGAGCCGGCCGGAGTAGAGGCGCTGTTTGGCGCCCAGGGTAGAGAGCGATGAGCGGCGGAGGGATTGGCATCATTGGCGCGGGGCCGGTAGGGAGCGTGCTCGCCGCGCGACTGATAGCCGCCGGGCAGCACGTAACGGTGTGTGAGGTAAACGCGCGGATGCGCGCTCGGCTCACCGGGTCCGGCATCACGGTAGCGGGAACGCCCGCGGTCGCGGTGCCCCGCGTGATCGAGCGGATCGACGGCTTCCGCGACGAGCCGCCGGCCGTGCTCTTCCTTGCGGTCAAGGCACCCGCCCTGCCCCTCATCTGCGACGCGCTTTCCGATGTACTCCAACCTGAGACCACGGTGGTGAGCTGGCAGAACGGCATCGACACCGAGCGGGTGATCGCCGCGAGCCTCGGCGCGGACCGCACGGTGCGTGCGGTGATCAACCAGGGCGTCTCCTTTGCTCCCGACGGCTCGGTGGTGGTTGCCTTCGAGCAGCCGCCCCACTACGTGCAGGAGGTCGCACCCGCCGGCCGATCCGCCGCGGAGTCGGTCGCAACCCTCCTGACCGATGGCGGCGTGCCGACGCAACGCGCCGAGAACC
>SLTF01000094.1 GCA_007130025.1 Spirochaetales bacterium
AGTACATCCTGTATCAGCACCCAGATCCCCGCGGGAAGTCGGGCGACAATACCGGCGAAGATCAACAGTGAGATTCCGTTTCCAATTCCACGCTGGTTGATTTGCTCCCCAATCCACACCAGGAACACCGTGCCGGCGGTAACCGTCAACATGGATACCACCATGTAGAGGCCGCGCGGAAGAGTGATTGCATCCGGGATGCTGTCCGCGTACACCGCGACGGCAAAGGACTGAATCAGACAAACCACCACGGTTCCGTACCGCGTATAGCGCTGGATCTTCTTTCGGCCACCCTCTTCTTCCGAGATCTTCTTCAGCGATGGGAAGACCAGCAACAACAGTTGCATGATGATCGACATCGAGATGTAGGGCATGATGCCCAGCATGAAGACCGAGAAACGACTGAACGCTCCCCCGGCGAAGAAGTCCAGGTACTCAGTGACCGAAAGGCCCGTCCCTGCCTGCGTCTGGAAGTAAAGGCGCAGCGCGTTGACGTTGATTCCCGGTATGGGAATCGTCGCGCCGAGTCGGAAGACAACCAGCATGAGAAACGTAAAGATGATTCGATCACGGAGATCCCGGATTCGAAAAATGTCAACAAGTGCGTTGGAAGCCATGAATCCTACCTACGCCTGCGTCTCGTCGTTGGAGGTCCCGTCAACAGCAGGCTCGGCCTGATTCGAAACGGGCTCGTTCTGGACCGGTTCGTTCTGCAGGCGTTCCGCCCCGGTGGACTCACCGCCGGCTTTCACGGGCGCCGCTACGCTGCCTCCAGCCGCCTCGATCTTCGCACGAGCTCCCGCCGATACCTCGACGCCGAGCGCAACGTTGAGCGCCTTGGTCAGCTCACCGTTTGCAAGAATCTTGGCGATGGTGCTCCGGGCACGAATAACACCCTTCCCCTGCAACGACTCGAGGGAGACGGTTTCACCCGCTTCAAAGGAGCGTTCGAGATCACGGAGGCTCACCTCTTCGTACTCGGTACGAAAGGGATAATTGGAAAAACCACGTCGTGCAACACGACGGAACAGCGGCATCTGTCCGCCTTCAAAACCCGGCCGCACACCGCCACCGGACCGGGCGTTCTGGCCTTTATGGCCCTTGCCCGACGTCTTGCCGGTCCCGCTCGCGGGTCCGCGGCCAAGTCGTTTTCTCTGCTTCAGCTTCGGCGCTTTCAGCATTACGATATCTCCTCACAACGAAGCAGGTACGAAACAGTGCGTACCATTCCCATGACTGAATCGTTCGCCTCTTTTTCGACCGAATGATTCAGCTTGCGCAGACCCAGCGCCTCAACGGTGCGAACGTGCGTCGGCTTGCGGCCGATCGGACTTTTCACCAGGGTGATCCGTACCTTCTTTGCCATCATCAACCCCACAGTTCCTTCACGGTCTTTCCGCGATTTCGCGCAACCGCGCGCGCATCGAAGAGGCCGTTGAGCCCTTCGAAAACCGCCTTCACGACGTTGATCGGATTCTGTGAACCCAGCGACTTGCACTGAACATCGTGAATTCCGCCAACTTCCATCACCGCGCGAACCGGTCCACCGGCGATAACACCGGTACCCGGCGCCGCCGGTTTGATGAGAACGCGGGCACTCTTGAACTCGCCAACGATTTCATGAGGCACGGTTGCCTTCTTCATGGGAACGCGGATGACATTTCCTTTCGCTCGCTCCACGCCCTTGCGAATTGCTTCCGAGACGTCATTCGCCTTTCCATATCCGTAGCCGACTCTGCCGTTCTTGTCACCGACAACAACCAGAGCGGAAAATGAAAACCTTCTTCCGCCCTTGACGACTTTTGCAACCCGGTTCAGCTTCACCAGTTTTTCGCTGAACTCTCGGTCTCCTCGTTCGTGATCCAAAGCGTCCCCCTAAAACTCAATACCGGCTTTGCGTACGCCGTCGGCCACGGCCTTCACAACACCGTGATACAGGTTCCCGTTACGATCAAAGACGGCCTTCTCGACCGACATCGCTTTGAGCTTCTCGCCGAACGCCTGACCAAACTTCAGAGCATCTTCCACGTTTTGCTTCAGACCCTTCGTATCACCATGCGCGGTCGACATTCCCAGCAAAGTATGCCCTGCTGCATCGTCAACTGCCTGGAGATATACGTAGCGATTGCTCTTGAAAATACTCAGTCGCGGACAGGATGCAGTGCCCGAAATTCGTTTTCGGATCCGCATCTTTCGCTTCTGCTTTCTTGCCCGTTTCAGTTCCAGCGTCTTCATATTCGTTATCCTGCTCTACTTAATACCGGCTTTTCCGACCTTGCGCATGATGACCTCGTTCTCATACTTGACGCCCTTGCCTTTATAGGGCTCCGGCGGACGAAGCGAACGAATTTCAGCCGCAACCTGACCAACCCGCTCCCGGCTGATACCGGAAACCGTCACCTTATTTGGACCATCCGCGGTAATTGTCAGCCCCTCAGGGATGGGATACTCAATGGGCATGGAATACCCAAGATTGAACACCACACTCTTTCCCTGCGCTTCCGCTCGATACCCAACTCCGTTGATGAGAAGAGTCTTTGAAAACCCCTGGCTCACCCCAACGACCATGTTGTCGAGCAGCTTCCGGTACAGACCGTGGAACGCCCGCGCTTTCTTACTGTCGTTTTTCCGCGTTACCACGCACTCACCGTCCCCAACCGTAAACTCCACGAGCGGAACGTACGTTTGGGACAACGTGCCCTTGGGCCCTTCGACGGTCACCGTGTCATCGGCAACGCTGATCGTCACACCCTGCGGGATGGCAACGGGCAATTTCCCAATTCGCGACATATTGGACTCCTCACCAGACCGAACAGATGAGTTCGCCACCCACCTTACGCTCGGCGGCTTTCTTACCGGTTGTTACACCGGAAGAAGTGGATACGATAATTGTGCCGTATCCGTTATATACGCGCGGCATCTTTTTGTATCCCGAGTAGACGCGTCGCCCCGGCGTGGAAATCTTTTGTACGCCATGAATAATGGGGTTCATCTGCTCGTCATACTTCAGAAAGATCCGGATAACCGTATTCTCTTCCTGCGCCACTTTCTTGAAGTTCTTGATGAACCCTTCGTTCTTCAGAATCTTCACGATTTCCAGCTTCAGCTTCGACGGGGTGATATCCACCTTCTCGAACTTCGCGGTACTGGCGTTACGAATCTTGGTCAACATATCTGCTACAGGGTCGGAAACACTCATCTCTTCTCTCCCTACCAGCTCGATTTCGTTACGCCGGGAATTAAGCCTTCACTTGCCAGCTTCCGGAAACAGATTCTGCACATCTCGAACTTCCGCATGTAGCCACGCGCGCGTCCGCACACCCTGCATCGGTTATACCGCCGAGTCGAATATTTCGGGGTTCTCTGTGCCTTTACAATCAACGACTTCTTCGCCATGCGAACTCCTCTCTATTTCCTGAAGGGCATGCCCAATTTGTCCAGCAGACTCTTGGCTTCCTGGTCGGTACGAGCCGTGGTGACCACCACGACGTTCAGACCCGTTACCCGCTCGATCTTGTCGTAATCGATCTCGGGGAAGATAATCTGCTCAGTCAAACCAAGGGCATAGTTGCCGTGCCCGTCAAACGCATTCGGATTAACACCGCGAAAGTCCTTGACCCGCGGCAACGCGATATTGATCAACCGGTAGAGAAAGTCCCACATCTGGTTTCCCCGCAGCGTTACTTTCGCACCGATCTCCATACCCGCACGCAATTTGAAGTTCGAGATCGACTTTCGAGCCTTGGTACG
The DNA here is from genome assembly GCA_007130025.1 of Spirochaetales bacterium. Taxonomy (GTDB): domain Bacteria; phylum Spirochaetota; class Spirochaetia; order DSM-27196; family PWMO01; genus PWMO01. Next base: position 3,751 of record SLTF01000094.1, read on the forward strand.
AATCGCCCGTTGCCCGGCAATCAAGGTAAGCTCAGAAACCGCCGCCTCAAGGAACTTCTTGTTCACGATGACGTCACCGACGCCCATCCCCAACACGATTTTCTCGAGTCGAGGGATCTGCATCACCGACTTGTACCCAAACTCTTCCATCAGCTGTTGCCGAATGGTTTCGTCGTACTGCTTTCTCAGTACCGGCTCATGTGTTTTTGTTGCCGTCGCCATTACAGTTGTTCCCCGGTCTTCTTCGCGATGCGGGACTTCACACCATTTTCTACGCGATAGCCGATTCTGCTCGGCTTGCCGCTTTTGGTCAGCAGCATCACGTTGGAAATGTGAATCGGAGCCTCGATCTCAATGATTCCACCGCGATCATTCTCTCGTTTCTTCCGCATCGCCTTTTTCACGATGTTCACTCCCTCGACCAGGACCCGTGCGTTCTTCCGATCGACGCGAAGCACGCGACCGCTTTTGCCCTTGTCCTTGCCGGCGATTACCGTTACCTGGTCATCGCGCTGGAGTCTGGTTTTTATCACCGTATCCATTCCCGTCTCCTACAGTACCTCGGGCGCCAGCGAAACGATCTTCATATAGTTCTCGTCTCGAAGTTCCCGCGCTACCGGGCCAAAAATCCGTTTCCCTTTAGGGTTCTGTGCGGCATCAATGATTACGCACGCGTTGTCATCAAAGCGAATGTACGTTCCGTCCGCCCGTCGAAATTCTTTCCGGGTGCGCACCACAACCGCCTTTTCGACGTTACCCTTTTTCACCGGCGCATTCGGAATCGCGTTTTTCACGGCTACCACGATGACGTCGCCAACACCCGCGGTGCGGCGCTTACTGCCACCGAGCACCTTAATGCACTGCACAAGCTTGGCACCGGAGTTGTCTGCAACGTTCAGAAAGCTGTTCATCTGTACCATAACGTCACCATTCCCCGAGCTATTTCGCCCGCTCCACGATTTCGAACAGGCGCCACGCCTTATCTTTGCTGATGCGTCGCGACTCAATCACCCGGACGGTGTCGCCAATGTGCGCCTCGTTGTTCTCGTCGTGCGCTTTCACCTTTTTGGTTTCATTGACGTACTTCTTGTAGAGGCGATCCATTTTTCGCTTTGCGATCGACACAACGATGGTTTTGTCCATCTTGTCGCTGGTCACCACTCCGGTGAAGATCTTTCGCTGCCCGTTGGGAAGCTTGATTATGCTGTCCACACCCTACTCCTGTGTCGTTCCCGTGACATCGCTGTGGTTGTAGATTCGCGTATTCAACCGCGCAATCTGCCGGCGCAACGTTCGTTTCGCCAACGGATTCTCTACATGCCCTACCACCACGTCAAAGCGGAGATCTCGATACTTCTTTTGAAGCTCTTCCCGCTTGGCGAGAAGCTCTTGGAACGTCAGATCTTTGAACGAGTTCTTCATATCGCTACACCCTTCTCGCAACAAACTTCGTCTTCACCGGAAGTTTACTTGCGGCAAGCCGCAGCGCCTCTTCGGCGAGCTCTTGCGGAACACCGGCCAATTCGAAAATCAGCAAACCGGGTTTGGCCACTGCCACCCAATGCTCGGGATTCCCCTTACCTTTTCCCATCCGCGTTTCAGCCGGTTTCTTGGTGTACGGGACGTCCGGAAACACCCGGATCCACACCTTACCACCACGCTTGATGTGTCGCGTCAGCGCCTGTCGAGCGGCCTCGATCTGGCGGTTGGTAATCCAGGCAGACTCCATCGACATCAAACCGAAATCGCCGAAGCTGAGGGAGTTTCCTCGCGTTGCCTTCCCGAGCAACGACGTGCCGACGTGGCGCTGCCGTTTCCGGTATTTTGTTCTCTTTGGACTGAGCATCGATTAACTCCTGACCGGCGCCTTTTCACGGCGCTTTTTCACCAACAGACCGGCGTCATCCTTGGAATCGCGCCGCAACACTTCACCCTGGAAGGTCCATACCTTGACGCCGATTGCGCCGAAGGTTGTGTGCGCTTCGGCAAACCCGTACCCGATGTCCGCACGAAGCGTGTGGAGCGGAACTCGGCCGTCTTTCACGGTTTCGTTTCGAGACATTTCGGCACCACCGAGTCGGCCGGCAATTCGGATCTTGATTCCCTGACAACCGG